>JBOIEI010000221.1:0-6927 GCA_050741055.1 Burkholderiales bacterium
GACCTATGTCGCCGACTGGACACGCAGCCACGCGAACTTCTTCCGCGCGGTCGAGATCGAGAAGCGGGTGATGTTCATCATCCTCACGCTGATCGTCGCGGTGGCAACGTTCAACATCGTCTCGGCGCTGGTGATGGCGGTGACCGACAAGCAGGCCGACATCGCCATCCTGCGCACGCTCGGCGCGGCGCCGCGCAGCGTGATGAAAATCTTCATGGTGCAGGGCGCGCTGATGGGTGTGATCGGCACCTTGGTCGGGGTGACGGCAGGCATCGTGCTCGCGCTCAACATCGACGTGGTCGTGCCTTTCATCGAACAGACCTTCGGCATCCGCTTCCTCGCCAAGGACGTCTACTACATCAGCGATCTGCCTTCCGAGCTGCAGTGGCCCGATGTGGCCGTGATCGCCTCGGTGTCGCTCGTGCTCACGCTCGCCGCAACGCTCTATCCGAGCTGGCGCGCCGCGCGCGTGAATCCGGCCGAGGCGTTGCGCTATGAATAAGGCGGTGGCGCCGCCGATCGCTGCGGCAGCCCCGGCGATCGAATGCCGGGGCTTGAGGAAGACGTACGACCAGGGCGGCTTGCAGGTACCGGTGCTGCTGGGCGTGGACTTGTCGGTCGCGGCCACGGAAACGGTCGCGATCGTCGGCGCATCGGGCTCGGGGAAGAGCACGCTTCTGCATCTGCTCGGCGGGCTGGACGATGCCAGCGGGGGCGACATCTCGGTGCTGGGCCAGGCGCTCTCGAGCCTCAGCGCGGCTGCACGCGGGGAGCTGCGCAACCGCTCGCTCGGCTTCGTCTACCAGTTCCATCACTTGCTGCCCGAGTTTTCCGCGGCCGAGAACGTGGCCATGCCCCTGCTCATTCGCCGCATGGCGCCGCCGCAAGCGCGTGCACAGGCCGCTTCGATGCTGGAGCAGGTGGGCCTCGGCCATCGGCTGGAACACCGGCCGGGCGAGCTTTCGGGCGGGGAGCGCCAGCGTTGCGCGTTGGCTCGGGCCCTGGTTACGCGCCCGGCCTGCATCCTCGCCGACGAGCCGACCGGGAATCTGGACCGTCAGACCGCGCAATCGGTGTTCGGCCTCATGCTGGATTTGAACCGCGCGAGCGGCGCGAGCCTCGTGATCGTGACCCACGACGCGTCGATCGCCGAGCGCACCGGACGCATCCTTCGCCTCGAGGACGGGGTGCTGCGTCCGGTTTAGGCGAAGTTCGTCAGGCGTTCTTTGCGTACTTCCCGGTCAGCTGCGGCGTCAACCCTTCCAGCTTCTTCTCCTGGCGATCGAGGCGCGTCTCGCGCGACCAGGTGCGCTTCAAATCGTCGCGCACGTTGAAGGTGAGCCGCCCCATGCCTTCACACTCGAGCTCGATCTTGTCGCCGTTCTGGAAACCGCTCAAGCCGCGATGGTTGGTACCCGTGGCCAGGATGTCGCCCGGCTCCAGCGCATGGATGGAAGTCACCCACTCGATGCAGCGCGGGATCTTGTGGGCCATGTCGTCGCTGTTGAAGTTCTGCTTCAGTTCCCCGTTCACCCACAGCCGGATCTGCAGCTTGTGCGGATCGGGCACCTCGTCCGCAGTGACGATGCACGGACCGATCGGGGCGAAGGTGTCGCGCGACTTCATCTGGTAGAACGTGTTCCCGCTCGGCGGCAGCCCGCGCGCCGAGCCGTCGATGAAGTTCATGTAGCCGAACACGTACTTCATCGCATCGGCCTGCTTCACGTTCGAGGCGCGCTTGCCGATCACGATTGCGAGCTCGGCCTCGCCTTCGAACAAGGCGGCGGGCACGTCCGGCAGTACCATGGTGTCGCCGTTGCCGATGATCGCGCTCGGCGCCTTGTGGAAGGCGTTGATCGGCGCCGGCTCCGAGCGGGTGCCGTCCTCCATGTAGTTGACCGCCATGCAGTCGATGGTTACCGGGCGCGGCAGCGGGGGACGGATGCGCACGCTGCCGAGCGGCTTGCCGCTGCCCTTCGCCACCGCCTGCTCCAGGCGGCCCTTGTAGGCGTCGAAACGCTCGATCAGCCCGCTGATGAGATCGTGCGGCCCGACGTGCGGGATGTCCTGCACCACCGAGCTCACGTCGACCACGTCGTTGCCCTTGAGAATGCCCAGCTTGAAATCGTCGAAGTAAAGAATCTTCATGATGGTCCCCCTTCGGTGTGCATGACGATCGGATGCTGTCTGAACCACCGAGCGCGCGGCATCCCTGTCGCCCGGCATGCGGCATGATAACCATCCGCGACAGTCTGCGCGACCGCGGCGTGCGGGGTAGCGCGCTCGGTCTACAGCCTGCAGCCTAGGCCGGCCTGCCCGGGTTGTCGTTGGGCACGATGCCGATGACCCCGGCTGCGACGCCGGCGGCGTACAGATCGGCATCGGTCGCGATCTGGCTCAGGAGAAATCGGCGCGCGCCGCGCTTGATCAATCGCGGCACGACGATGGCGGCCGCGCCGACGGCGATGCCGGCCCAGATCCAACCCAACAATACCAACGCGATCCCGCCACCGATGATCGCGATTGCGACGAAGGGCAGCAGCAGGCGCGCCGACAGGAAAGCCGCCGCCGCGGCCGAATCGATCGCGACCGAGATTCTGCCCTCGCGCCATGCCGCGACGAATTCGGCATGGGTCATGCCCGAGCCGTCGGCCGCGGTATGAGGGTCGCTTTCGGTGTGAGTCTTGCCCGGGTTGCCGGTCGCCGTACCGGGACCGCCTTCGGAGTGGATCGTGTTGGAGTCGTCGGCCGCGGCACCGGGACCGCTTTGCGCAGGGATCATGCCCGGCTCACGGGCTGCGGCACCGGCACGGCTTCCAGGCTGCGCCACATGTACCAGGTGGCGACCGAGCGCCATGGCGCCCACGCGCCCGTGATCGCCCGGATGCGCCGCTCGGCGAGCGGGCGGCCACGGTTGTAGTTGAGGCACAGCGCGCGCTGCAGCCCGAGGTCGGCCAGCGGGAGGATGTCCGGGCGGGCGAGGTTGAAGATCAGGAACATCTCCGCCGTCCAGCGGCCGATGCCGCGGACTGCGACCAGTTGCTCGATGATGGCGTCGTCGGCCAGATCGGACCAGCTGGCCGGTTCGATCGAGCCGTCATGGAAGCGCCGCGCGAGATCCTGCACGTACTCGGCCTTGCGGGCCGACAAGCCGGCTGCCCGCAGGCGCGTGCAATCCACGCTCGCCACGTTTACCGGGCTCATCACTTCGACCGCGGCAACGAATCGTTCCCAAACGCTTTGCGCCGCTTTCACCGAGATCTGCTGGCCGACGATGGCGCGCGCGAGCGTCTGGAAGGCGTCGCCGCGGCTGCCGACCTGGAAGGCGCGATGACTTTCGACCAGGCGCGCGAGCACGGGATCGCAGCTCGCCAAGGCGCGAGTCGCGGTGGACCAGTAACGCGGCGAGCTCATGAGGTATGCGTGGGATCACGAACGGTCAGTCGGCCGGAGCGAGCGATTGTAGCGCCGGCCGCGGTGCGCGCTCCGACGAACGATCTGCTGCGCCTCGATCGGGATGGTGTATGTCTCGTGGTGCCGTGGAGCTATGGCTAATGGCCGAGGGTGATTCGAGTCGCGGTCCGTTATCGTGACTGCGATTCCGGAGGCGCTCGATTGGTCCTGCCGACCGTGGCATTCGTGGCGGGCGTGGCCCTGCTGCAGATCCAGCCGCACTTGCCGCCGCCCGCGCTGGCAGGATGGCTCGCGGCGCCGCTGCTCGCCCTGGCGATTCTGCAGCCGATGCGCGCTGCGCCGCGCGTCCTGAATCGCGTGGCGCTTTGTCTCACCGCCGGCTCGCTGGGCTTCTTCTGGGCGGCATGGTGCGCCCATGTCCGGCTCGCCGAGGAATTACCGGTCGCCTGGGAGGGGCGCGACGTGCGGGTGGTCGGGGTCGTCGCCGGCTTGCCGCAGCCGTTCGAGCGGGGCGTGCGTTTCGAGCTCGATGTCGAGCAGATGCTTACGCCGGGCGCGGTGGTGCCGCGCCACGTGCTCGTCTCCTGGTACGGCGTCTGGCGGCGCGACGACGCCCCTGTCGCGTTGCCTGCGGTGCGTGCGGGCGAGCGCTGGCAGTTCAGCCTGCGCCTGCGACGGCCGCACGGCACGGCGAACCCGCACGGCTTCGACTATGAGGCTTGGCTGCTGGAGCGCGGCATTCGCGCGACCGGATATGTGCGCGTGCAGGAACTGCCGCGTCGGCTGGACGAGTTCGTCGCGGCGCCTTCCTATGCCGTCGAGCGGCTGCGCGAGCACATTCGTAACCGGATTCGGCGCGGGCTCGAGGACGAACCCTATGCCGGCGTGATCGCCGCGCTGGTGATGGGCGACCAGCACGCGATCCCGGCCGCGCAATGGACCGTGTTCACGCGCACCGGCGTCAATCACCTGATGAGCATCTCGGGCCTGCACGTGACCATGATCGCGGCGCTCGCTTTCATGCTGGTGCATGCGTTGTGGCGGCGCGTAGCGCGGCTCGCGTTGCGCCTGCCCGCGCGCCGCGCCGCAGTGCTCGCCGGATTGGCAGCAGCCATTGGTTATGCGGCGATCGCCGGTTTCGCGATTCCGGCGCAGCGAACGGTGTACATGCTGGGCGTCATGGCGGCGGTGCTCTGGCTGGGACAGGTCTCGTCGGCGGCCTCGGTGCTCGCGGCTGCCCTGCTCGTTGTCACGCTGCTCGATCCGTGGGCGGTGATGGCGCCGGGATTCTGGCTTTCGTTCGGCGCCGTCGGGGTGATTCTCTATGTGGCCGTGGGCTCGTTGCGTCCGCCGCACTGGGCGCTGGCCTGGGCCCGTACTCAATGGGCCGTCACGCTAGGGCTCGTGCCGCTGCTGCTCGCCATGTTCCAACAGGTCTCGCTGGTGTCGCCGGCTGCCAATGCTTTCGCCATTCCGGCGATCAGCCTGGTGGTCGTTCCGGCAGCTTTGTTGGGTGCCGCGCTGCCGTTCGATTTCATCCTGCAACTTGCCCATGCCGCGATGGCGCTCACCATGGCCGGCCTGGAATGGCTCGCCGCAATGCCCGAAAGCGTATGGCAACAGCATGCGCCGCCGCCCTGGAGCGTGGCAGTGGCCTTGTGCGGCATCGGATGGATGCTGCTGCCGCGCGGATTTCCCGCCCGCTGGATCGGCGCGGCTGGATTATTGCCGCTGTTCCTGGTGTTGCCGCCACCGCCCCCGCCCGGGGCGGCCCGAATGATCGTTCTGGACGTGGGACAAGGGCTCGCGATCGTCATCCGCACGCATAGGCATGCGCTGCTCTACGATGCGGGCCCCGCATATGCGCCGGACGCCGACAGCGGCATCCGCATCGTCGTGCCCTACCTGCGCGCCAGCGGCGTGCGGCGGCTGGACGGCATGATCGTGTCGCACGCAGACGCCGACCACGCCGGCGGCGCGGCCTCGGTATTGGCTGCCGTGCCGGTCGGATGGCTCGCTTCGTCGCTGCCCGGCGATCACGGTCTGCATGCGGCTGCGCGCGAATCGAGGCCCTGCCTTGCGGGACAGCGCTGGGAATGGGACGGCGTGCGGTTCGAGATACTGCATCCAGTTGTCGGCCACGACGCGCTGCGTCTGAAGGCCAACGACCGCAGCTGCGTGCTGCGCATGACCGTTGGCGCGACCCGTGTGCTGATCGCAGGCGACATCGAGGCCCGCTCCGAGCACGAGATGCTCCACAGAGGCGCAGCGGTTCGGGCCGATATCCTGGTAGCGCCGCATCACGGCAGCACCACATCGTCCACGCCGGAATTCGTCGCGGCCGTGCACCCCGACGTGGCGGTCTTCAGCGCCGGCTATCGCAACCGGTTTCGCCATCCGCGGCCCGAAGTCGTCGAACGCTACCAGCAGATCGGCAGCCGGATCCTGCGCTCCGATCGCCAGGGCGCGCTCGAATTCGCGATTGACGATCCGGGCTGGCAGATCACGGCCGAGCGCGAGCGCCGCCGGCGCTATTGGCAGGACCCTCTCGAACGGGACTAACGTGGCCGCCCGATTCGCCGCGGGTCGACTTCCGCATAGCGAAAGCAGCTCGTCAGGTGGTCGTTCACGAGCCCCGCCGCCTGCATGAAGGCGTACATGGTGGTCGAGCCGACGAAGCGGAAGCCGCGGCGCTTCAACTCCTTGCTGATCGCGTCCGATATGGGCGTGGTGACGGGAACCTGGTCGGTGCGCTTGCGTGCATTGTCGATCGGCACGCCGTCGACGAACGACCACAGCAGGCGGGAAAGGTCCGTTCCGGCGGCACGCAAGTCGAGATAGGCGCGCGCGTTCGCGACCGCCGCCTCGATTTTCAGGCGGTTGCGCACGATGCCGGCATCGGCCATGAGCGCCTTCAGCTTGGCGGGGCGGTAACGGGCCATCTTTTCCGGATCGAAGCGGTCGAACGCGCGCCGATAGCCTTCGCGCTTGGCGAGGATCGTGTCCCAGGACAGGCCGGCCTGGGCGCCTTCGAGCAGCAGCAGCTCGAACAGCTTGCGCGAATCGTACAGCGGCACGCCCCACTCGCAGTCGTGGTAGGCGCCGAGCAGGGCGTTTTTCTGCGCCCAGGCGCAGCGAGTCGGGTCGGCCATGATGCATTGTACGGTGGATGCGGGCGATAGAATCGGAGCGATGATGCTGAAATGTCCCAAGTGCGGTCAGCCGAGAGCGTCGGGCGCGAACGCACAGGCCGTGTGCGCCTCGTGCGGGCTGGTTTTCGCCAAGTGGGCGCAGCGCGTGCTCGGTCAGGAACGGATTCCGCGCAGCGCTTCGGGCGAGCTCGAGTCCGAGGCGGCGTCCGATTCGCCGCCGCTTGCGGCGATTTTCCTGCCGGCAACGGAACGGGTCGATCCGATTGCCTTCTACGGCCGTTGCGCGCTCTACGTGGCTTTCCTCGTCTGGGGCATCTATTTCATTTCGCTCGACCTTCGCAGCAACGAGATCGGCGAATCG
>JBOIEI010000222.1:0-4467 GCA_050741055.1 Burkholderiales bacterium
CGCCAGCACTGCGGCATTCGATGCCGCGGTCGATAAATTGACAGCGAGCGCCGCCGCCTTGCCTTGGGTGTGATTGGCTGCCAGCTCGGTCAGGCTCTGCGTGTTGACGTCGGGATCCGTGGTCGGCGGCACCGGCGCGCCGCCGAAGGCGAGGTTCGCCCGGTTGGCCAGGAACGCGATCTCGGCCGCGACCAGATCGGCGGCGTTGGTCTCGTCGGGGTCGGCGCCGTGCACGCCGGCCACGCTCTCGGCTTCGTTCTCGATGTCGGCATCCGCGGCAATGACGATGGCGCCCGCTGCGGTCACGCTTCCGTCCACGGTCGCGGACGCAACATCGTTGGCGAGATTGACGGCGATCGGAGCCGCGAGCGATTCGGAAGGCTCTTCCCCCGCAGCGGCGGCGGCGTTGCTGCTCGCGCGCACGATGCTCGTGCCCTTGTGATTGGCGCGCGCGGTGAGCGTACCGGCGAGCACCATGGTCGCGCCGGCATCGATCAACACCTCGCTGCCGTTGCCGGTGATCGATGCGGCGACGGTCTGCGCGCTCGCATCGATGCCCGCGAGCGACCCCGCCAAGGCGGTCACCAGTGCGGTCTGATCGCCATCGGCGGTCAGGCTCAGATCGCGCACGCCGTTCAGCGCCACGCCGCCGTCGATGGATGCGAGGGTCGTGTACGCCGAGATATTGGCCGCCACCGAACGGCCGACGCCGAGCTCGACGGCGATCGTCGCCGCGCCTTGCGGTTCGGCGCTGATGTCGGTGATGCTCGTGTTCTGCGCCGCGATCGTCAGGTCCGTCGGCGCGGCGAACGTCACGACTGCGCCGGATGCGATGTAGGCATGGCTCAGATTGCCCTGGATCGGCCCCGCGCCTGGGATGTTCGTGTTGAGCGCGAAGGAGCCGGCGTTGATGCCGGCATCGGCCTGGTCGAGGCCTGCGGCGCCCGAGCGCGCGAGCGCAACGAGGTTGCTGCCGCCGCCAGTATGGATGTCGGCGGAGGCGGCCGTGATCGTCGGCGTGCCGTCGATGAACGCTTCGTCGATGATCTGGGTGAAGTTGACGGCGACGGCGAAGCCGTTGTTGTCGAGGCTCACGGTCGGGGTTGCATTAGCGGCCGTCGTCAGGTCGAAGTCCGACTCGGCCAGCAGCGCGAGCGCACCGGCCGTCACCAGTGAACCCGATGTATCGGCGAACGCACGCGTGTTGCTGGTGAGCGTGGTCGCGGCGATCGCCGCCGCGTCGGTCTGTGGGCCTGCGGCCGTCGCGATGCCGAGCGTCGCGAGCGTGGCGGGGTTTGCCGCCGCTCCCGCCGGGGTGGAGTTTGCCGTGGTGGTGATCATGCCCGTGGCTGCGGCGTGCACCGTCAGGGTATCCGAGGCGGTCACCGCCGCGGCATCCTGGATGGACGCTTGCGTCGTCGCGACGATCACCGGTATCGCGGTCGTCGTGCCGACCGCCGTCGTCGCCATGATGCCATCGGCCGTGGCATTGACGATCGTGCTGGTGGCGGCGTCGAGCATCACGTCGCCGCCTGCGGCGACGGTCGCATTGCCGAGAAGGCGACTGCGCGCCGTGGTGTTGATGACCGGCGAAGCGATGGCGAGCTCGCCTGCGACCGGCACCGTGGCCGCGTTGGCGAGCACGGTCGAATTCACGTTGGATGCCGCGTTCGCCGTGAATGCGCCCGCAGCGGTAATGCTGGCAGCGCCGGTGATTGCGATCTCCGCCGACACGTTGGCGACCAGGGTCGCCGCGGGAATGTTCGGCAGCGGATTGGTCAGGTCCGACACGAGCGACGCCGTCGCCGTCAACGCGATGTCGTCCCCGGTCAGGCTCGCACCGTCGATGTCGATGGCTGCCGCGACATTGGCCAGCGGCAGCGTATCGGGCGTAGCCAGGCTGCCCACGGTCGCGAGCGCGTTCAACGCGATGTCACCCGCCGTCACCGTCACGCCCGGATCGACGTTGATCGTCTCGGCATTGATCGTGAGCGGATTGCCGCTCAAGCCGATGCTGCCCGTGATCGTCACCTCGTCCTTGCCGGCCTCGCCGTTCACGATCAGGTCTGCGTTCAAGGCGAGCGCCTGGATCTCGAGCCGGTCGGTGTCCGAAACGATCGGAATGCCAAGATCGCCGCCGAGGTTGATCGTGAGCGAGCTCGTGGGCTTGGCGAAGGTGACGCTCTCGAAGGTGGGAATCGCATCCGTGCTCGCCAGCGTGAGCTGCGTGCCGAGGTCGGTGAGGCGCGCGTTGTCGGTCAGGTTGCTCGTGCGGATGACGCGATCGGTTACGGACAGGTTGTCGAAGATCGGCTCGAGCCCCGCGTACGCGAGCACGTCGCCATCGCGCTCGATCGTGCCCGCGCTGGCGCTGATCGCGTTGTAGACGACCGAGGCAAACGAGCCACCGGCGAGCACCAGGCTATCGAACCCGCCTGCGCCGCCATCGATGAGCCCGCTTACGTCGCCGCCGTCGAAGATCGTGAACGTGTCTTCGTTGTCCGCCGCGCCTTGCAGGTACTCGACATCGTTGAAGCTCACCAGCCCGGCCGCGCCCGCATCCGTGCCGGTGATGTCCCACGCCATATCACCCTGCGGCCCCGTGAGCTTGTCTTCCCCCTTGCCCCCGTCGAACGCGACCGTGATCTTGTGCAGCGTGTATTCGGCGCCGATGTCGACGACCAGCACATCGCCGAGATCGCTACCGGTGACGGCGACATGAATGTCACCTTCGAGCGCCTGCTCGCCGAGAACCGAACCCGAAGCATTGTCGAGCCACTGCAGGACTTCCGTTTCACCGACCTCGGCGATGCGCAGCATGGTGTCGAGTGCAGCGCCCGATGCACCGATGTCGACGTGGACCGTTTGTCGAGCGGCTCCCGAGAGAAAGCTTTGAGCCCCCGCCGAGAGGTCGATCGCCGGCGCCTGCTCCGCCGCGCGCTCGGCGCTGACTGCCATGCCGGTTTCATTCGATGCGGGCGGCGAAGCGGCCGCGCCGATCGGCAGGTCCGCCGACAACAGCAGCCGTTGCTCGAGATGCTCGAACTCGAATCGGCTTTCCGAGTAAGCTGGCGTGCGGGAACTTCGCTCGACGGGATTGAATGCGCGCTCTACCGCTGATGCAATCGCAGAACACGCTGATGCGACATGACTGAAAACAGGGCGCGAACGAACGACGCACGTCTTCATGGCTCAATCCCCCGTCCTGCATTTCACAACTTCTTTTTTTCAAACTAGCACGCTGTCCGGCTCGCTTCAAGTGAACTGGTGGGCACATCGTCACGTTTAGCAGCTCAACGATATGAGCATTCGACTTTCGTCGTTCGGAGAATGAATGCGTTACGCAGCCGACTGTACTGAAGTCGTGGTCGCCGTCGGCTGCCTGCCTGCGAGCATGGCAGCGCCATGCAAACGCAGCCGATGCAGCGATCGCAACGGGCGCAGGAGATTGAAGAAGGCGTTGGGGCGAGGCTGAATGCGGCGAAGAGAAAGCATTCTTGCGCGCGCTTGGTATTTTTGCAGTGGTCGCGCGCACGCGCGTGCGCGCGTTGCAACCTGCGGGCCCGTGTGGCGCACGCTTCCGAGCGGCGCACGATCGCACGTGGGCGTTTCCTTGCTGTCAGCGAGGTTTGCCGCCGCCGATGCGCGGCCTCGATGCGGTCGCTCGAGTCAGCGATTCGTTGGCTGCAATCCCAATTGGATGCAGGTGCCTAGATCGGCGCGGCCTTGCTCACGACGTGCAGGCTGCTCGCCTGGGGTCCTTCCTCGCCTTCTTCTTCGCTGAATCGAACCTCGGTTCCCACCGCGATGCGCTCGAAGTCGTCGTTGAGCACGCTGTTGCGATGGAAGTAAATCTGGCGGTTGTCGTCCACCGTCCGCAAAAAACCGTAGCCATCTTCCGCGAAGAGCTTCTCGACGATGCCGCGCGCCTGGCCGTCGGCGGCATGAATCTTCTGCTCGTTGCGGCGCAGCGCCGCCGTCCGTTTCAGTTGCCGCTCGATCGCGCCGAACGCGGCATTGATGACCGCGGGCAGTTGAGTCGCCATGTCGGCGATCTCCTTCTGCTTGGTTGCGGCCAGATCGTGCTGCGGCGGAATACGAACCTCCACCGTGACGCTATAGACATTGCCTTTGCGGTGCGAGCCTTGTTCCTGCTTCAGCGCCACGTGACAGCGTGTGATTCCCTGCGCGAATCGGTCCAGCTTGCCCGAGCGCTCGGCGATATAGTTCTCGATCCACTCGGACCGATCCACGGCGTT
This sequence comes from Burkholderiales bacterium, assembly GCA_050741055.1. Lineage (GTDB taxonomy): Bacteria > Pseudomonadota > Gammaproteobacteria > Burkholderiales > WYBJ01 > WYBJ01. The sequence goes on from JBOIEI010000222.1 coordinate 4,260, forward strand.
GAAGATGATCTCGGGGACAAGCTGGGTTCCGGGTGCATTGGAGCCGGAACGCGTTTCACCTCGGCGCATGGGGCCTCCGCGCAATAGAATGCTCTGCCTGGGAATGCTCTGCCTGGGAATGCTCTGCCTGGGAATGCTCTGCCTGGGAATGCTCTGCCTGGGAATGCTCTGCCTGGGAATGCTCTGCCTGGGAATGCTCTGCCTGGGA
>JBOIEI010000223.1:0-2197 GCA_050741055.1 Burkholderiales bacterium
TGCGGGAACGTGAGGCAGCCGTGGTCGGAGCGATCCATGTAGGATGCGAGGTAGCCGCCGCCGTGCGCGGCGCAAATCTTCAGCCCCGGGAACATGTCGAGCGTCCCCTCGAAGATCAGGTGCGAGAGCGCGATCGTCGTGTCGAGCGGATTGCCGATCACGTTATCGAGCACGCCGTTGCCCTTCAGGCGCCGGGCGAGGTCGGGCGTGCCCTGCGGGTGCACGAAGACGAGGATGTCGAGCTCCTCGCACTTGCGCCAGAACGGATGAAACTTCGGATCGGCGAACTCGTCGTCGCCCACGCTGCCGCCGACCGCGGCGCCACGCAAACCGAGCTTCTTCACCGCGTGCTCGAGCTGCTGCACGGCGAGCTCGGGGAACTGCAACGCAACCGATGCGAACGCGACGAAGCGATCGGGATTGCGCGCGCAGATGTCGACCAGCCCTTCGTTGTTGAGGCGCACCACTTCTGCGGCAGTATCGCGATCGGTCTGGTACCAGTTCGGATTGATGCTGAGCGCTTCCATGTCGATGCCCTGCACGTCCATGTCTCGAAGCCGCGTGGCAGCATTCTCGAGCACGATGCCATCGGTATGGTGCCTGTAGGCATCTTCGCCGATGAGCTTGCACGCTGCGGGGATGAGACAGTGCGCGTGCACGTCGATCGTCTTCACGCGCCGGCCCTTGACGACGACTTCGCGGCGCTTGACCGCGGGCTGCGCCGAGCCTGAGCCCGACTGCGCCGCCGCAGCCACTCGCGGCTCCTGTGCGGCAATGAGCTCGCAGCCCGTAAAAGCGATCGCGGGATCGACCGCGCGCGGATTGGTTGCGCTGTGCGTATTCATTGTGCTTCCCCCTCCGTTGGTTGGCAGCGCTACTATACCGCGCGGCATTCGGGGGAGGGAAACGATGCATCGCATGGCCGCCGCGGTGGCTGCGATGCCCCCCGCGGGCGCTGTTGCGAGCTTGAGTACGCGCGGCGAATGGTTTAGATTGGCCCGCCGGAATGTCGGCGGCCGGCGGGCGGGGCTTTGGCCGCACCTTCGGCCCGCTTCCATTCGTCCGCGCGCAGGCCGCGCGGCCACTCACCGGAATCGATCGATGCGACTCGGAATGCTTCTGCCGCATCGCGCCGTGGTGCTGTCCTCGGCGCGCCGCCCGCCATTGGATCAGTGCTGGACGAGCGCTCGCCTGTGCGACCAGGCCGGAATGGATCTATGGGTCGGCGACAGCATCGTGGCCAAGCCGCGCCTGGAGCCGCTGACGACGCTCGCATACTGCGCCGCGATCACCGAGCACGCGCGCCTGGGCACGGCGGTGCTGCTGCCGGCGCTGCGCCAGCCGACCGTGCTTGCGCACATGCTGGCGAACATCGATCAGCTGAGTGCCGGCCGTTTGGTGCTGGGCCTCGGCGTGGGTTGGCCTTTGCCGGTGATCGAGCGCGAATGGGAGGCATGCGGGCGCGTGCACAAGCGCCGTGCGCGCGACCTGGAAGAGCACATCGTCGTGTGGCGCAAGTTGTGGAGCGGGGCGCCGGTCGACTTCGAAGGCAACGGCTTCAAGCTGACCGAGCACACGATCGGCCCGCTGCCGTGGACCGAGGTGGGCCCCCCGGTGCTCATCACCGCCGGCAACCGTGGCGAATTCATTCCGGCGCAGATGGAGCGGGTGGGCCGACTGGGCGACGGCGTCATCACCACCTATGTCACCGAAGACGACATTCGCCGCTTGCGCGAAAGCTGTCTGGAGGCGTTCTCACGCCATGGCCGCGCGCGCACCGGGTTTCCGCTGTGCGTGTACACGACCGTGCGCATGGAGCCCGATGCCGCCGCGGCCGAACGCAAGACGCGCGCGTTCCTCGAACGCTACTACGGCGGCGGCGTGAACTTCCGCGGTCTCATGGGCTTCGGGCCGGCAGCCGCGGTGATCGAGGTGCTGCAGCGCTACCAGGCGGCCGGCGTCACCGATCTCTGCATCCGCTTCGCCGGCGAAGACCAGATCGCGCAGCTGGAGCAGTTCATTTGCGACGTGCTGCCTGCGTTCGTATCATGAGAGACATCTCCCTCACCCTCGATCCCTCCCTTGCAGGGCGCGCATCGGCATGCAGGCCGATGCCGTTCGGCCGGCGCGGACCATGGTCCGCGAACTCCCGGCCTCACCCCCCAGCCCCTCTCCCGGAGGGAGAGGGGAGCGGAAG
>JBOIEI010000224.1:0-4376 GCA_050741055.1 Burkholderiales bacterium
TCGCGCTGGAACGCGAGCACCGCACCGAGCTGACCGCCGGTGAGGCTCGACGTGATGATGGCGGTGCCGCTGGCGCTGCTGTAGCCGATCTCCAGGCGCTTGGGATCCTCGCGCGACACCGAGGTCGCGAGCGCCAAGGCCTGGTTGCCGACGACGAGATTCTGGCCGTTGCCGATCATAACGTTGAGCGAGCCATCGCTCTGCGCCACGGTGGTGACGCCGGTCAGCTCGTTCAACTCTGCGATCACCGCGTCGCGCTGATCGCGCAGGTCGTTCGCGGCATGCCCACCAGCCGCGCCTTCGGCCACGATCACGCTCTGGTTGAGGCGCGCGATCTCGGTCGCCAGGCCGTTGATCGAGGTGACCAGGTCGGCGATCTGCCCGTTGGCCGCTTCGTACATCTGCGAGACGCGCGCTTCGATCGAGCGAAACCGGCTCGCAGCCGTACCCGCCCCCGACAGCATCGCCTGCCGGGTTGCCGCCGACTCCGGATCCGAGCCGACCTCGTGCACGGTGTTGAAGAACTCGCTCAGCGCGGGCGTCAAGCCCGAGTTCGCGTCCGCGAGCAGATTGTCGATCTGCGCGATCTCGTCGCGATACGTGTTCAGGTACGCCTGGCGCCCGAGCGCCGCCGAGACCTGGTTGTCGAGAAATTCGCTGTAGATGCGGCTGACGGTCGCGACGTCGACTCCGGTGCCGAAGAAGCCGTCGCCGCTGGCTTGCGGAAAACCGTTCTGCAGCTCGACCCGCTGGCGATGGAAGCCCGGCGTCGCCGCGTTGGCAATATTGTGCCCGGCCGTAGCCAGGTGCGACTGCGCCGCGTTGAGTCCGGTCAGGCCGATGTTGAATATATTGCCGCCCATGGGATGATCTTTGTCCGGTGTAACGGGTTATCGGCTGGCGTGGCGTCCAACCTTAACCGGCCAGCCCCAGCCGCATCACCGTGCCGGTGATGACGCGCGTGAGCTTGTCCGCATAGGCGGGATCGGTCGCATAGCCGGCTTGCTGCAAGCCGCGGGCGAACGCCGCCGCATCGGTGCGCTCGTTCAAAACGTGCGCATAGCGGGGATTGGCAGCGAGCAGGTTGGCGTAGTCCTTGAAAGCCTCGGCGTAGGAGCCATAGGCGCGGAAGCGTTCGACCGACTTCACCGGCGCGCCATTGACGTACTCGGTGGTCGTCACATCGGCCGTGGCGCCCTGCCAGCCGCTGCCCGCCTTGATGCCGAACAGATTGTGGCTGGACGCTCCGTCGGCCATCCGGATCTCGCCTCGGCCCCAGCCGCTTTCGAGCGCAGCCTGACCCAGGATGAACTGCGGTGCGACCCCGGTCGTGCGCGAAGCCTCCAGCGCATGGGGCCACAGCCGGCTCACGAAATCGCGCGCTGCATCGGCCGCGCTGCCGCTTGTGGTGGCGTCGGAATTGCTCGCTGCGCCGGCCGCGCTCGTGGGCGAGAGCGGGACGGCAGGCGTTGCAGCCGAACGCAGCCCCGGGCGCATGCGCAGGATGTGCGCCATGCGATCCAACAACGTCCCATCTGCATCCGCATGCTGCAGCGCCTGGGTCACATCGGCTGCCGCGCGACTCGCGTCTTCGAGCGCATTCGCCTCCGCGATGGCGCCCCGACTCAGCTGGCGCACCATGACGTCGGAAAGTCCGACGCCGCGCTTCGCCATGGCCATCGTCAGCTGCTGGTCCAGCATCGACTTGTACGTTTTCGTGTCTTGCGAGTCGGTGGAGCTGGTACTGTCCGCGGCCTCGCGCATGCTCTTCAACATCATCTGCATGAGCAGCGCTTCGAACTGCGCGGCGGCGGACCGCAGCGCCTTGTCCGGATCGGAGCGCGCCTGGCGCTTGAGCCCCTCGACGCTGCCTACGTCGAGCGCGAATCGGGTCGAGAGATCGGTATCCGGAGTCATGGCTGCAGCCTCGATCAGATGACTTCCAGGTCGGCGCGCAGCGCGCCCGCCGCCTTCATCGCCTGCAGGATCGCAAGCATGTCCTGGGGCGTGGCGCCGATCGCGTTCAGCGCCTTGACCACTTCGGCGAGCGCCGCGCCTTTCAGCATGGTGAGACTGCCACTCTGGGCCTTGATCTCGATCTGCGAGCGCTCGGTCTGCACGGTCTGTCCGCGCCCGAACGGATTGGGCTGGCTCACCAGCGGCTCGGTCGATACCACCACCGAGAGGTTGCCGTGCGCGATGGCGCAGGCGTCGATCTGGACGCTGCGGTTGAGCACGACCGACCCGGTGCGGGCATTGACGATCACCTTCGCCATCGCGGCCGCCGGCGTGATCTGAAGACTCTCGAGCTGGGCGATGAAGCCGACCCGCCCGCTGACATCGCCCGGCGCGCGCACGCGCACCACGCGCCCGTCGAGCGCCGAGGCGGCCTCGGGAAAGATGCCATTGATCGCATCGACCACGCGCTGGGTGGTGCTGAAGTCGGTGACGTTGAGCTCGATGTAGATGTGCTCGGCATCGCCGATGTGGCTCGGGACCGCGCGCTCGACCAGGGCGCCGGCCGGAATGCGGCCCACGCTCAGGTGATTCACCGTGACCTTGGAGCCGCCGCCTTCGGCGCCCACGCCGCCCACCAGCACGTTGCCCTGGCCGATCGCGTACACCTGACCGTCGGCGCCCTTGAGCGGGGTCATCAGCAGCGTTCCGCCGCGCAGGCTCTTGGCGTTGCCCATCGAGGAGACGGTCACGTCGATCGCCTGGCCCGGCTTCGCGAATGGCGGCAGCGATCCGGTCACGATTACCGCGGCGACGTTCTTGAGCTGAAGATTGGTGCCGGGCGGCAGGTTCACGCCCATCTGCGTGAGCATGTTGAGCACGCTCTGCACCGTGAACGGCGTCTGCGTGGTCTGGTCGCCGCTGCCGTCGAGCCCCACCACGAGCCCGTAGCCGATCAGCGGATTGCCGCGCACGCCCTGGATCGAGGCCAGGTCCTTGATGCGCTCGGCACTCGCGCCCTGCACGACAGCCAGCAGCACGATGAGCGCGAGTGCGCCTTTCGCCGCGAATGCGAGTCCGCGCGCCCCTAGCAGCGCGAGTCCACGCATGGACGCGCGCGCGGCATGGCGCACGCGGCGCACTGAGCTGCGAAGATCGATGTGAGCGTGTGCATTTTGAGCGTGACGAATCATTCCGACCTCAGAACGGCAGGAAAGTGAGGAAGAAGCGCGCGAGCCAGCCCATGACCTGCGCGGACTGGATCTGGCCGTTGGCGCGGTATTCGATGCGGGCATCCGCAACCTGCGAGGACGACACCGCGTTGCCGTTGGCGATCGTGGCCGGATTGACGATGCCGGAGAAGCGGATGAACTCCGAGCCCTCGTTGATGCCGATCTGCTTCTCGCCCGAGACCTGCAAGTTGCCATTGGGCAGGACGTCGATCACGGTCACGGTAATGGTGCCGGTGAAATCGTTGTTGCTCGCCGCCGCCCCCTTGCCGTCGAACTTGCTCTCGGAGTTGGCGTCGAGGTTCGAGCCCAGGAACGACTTGCCCGGCAGGCCGAGCAGGCTGGTCACGCCGAAAGCGCTGGTCTGGCTCTTCTCCACGCTCGAGTCGGAATTCTTGCTCGCAGCGGTCTTCTCGTTGATCTGGATGACGAGGATGTCGCCGACGTGGCGCGGGCGCCGATCCTCGAACAGCGGACGGTAGCCGTAGTACGGCTGCGCCGGATGCGCCGCCTGGTAGATCGATCCGTTCGCGGCCTGCAGCTGCGGCTGCGGCACGGGCGCCGGCCGCGCCGTCATCGGCTGCTGCACCTCGGTGGGCGGTACGGTGTTGCAGCCGGCGAGCGCGAGAAGGCCCAGCAGCAGCAGGGCGCAGAGCTTCGGAATTCGCATCACGCGCTCGCTCACAGCTGGGTCAGCTTCTGCAGCATCTGGTCGGAGGTCTGGATCGCCTTGGAGTTGATCTCGTAGGCGCGCTGGGTCTGGATCATGTTGACCAGCTCCTCAACCACATTCACGTTGGAGGTCTCGACATAGCCCTGGCTCAGCAGCCCGAGGCCGTTGCTGCCAGGCTGGTTGACGCTCGCGGTGCCCGACGCAGCCGTCTCGGTGTAGAGGTTCTCGCCCATGCTGAGGAGCCCCGCCGGGTTGACGAAGTTGGCGAGCTGCAGGGTTCCGACTTGCGTGGAGGCCGTCGAGCCCGAGCGCACGACCGACACGACGCCGTCGCGGCCGATCGTGATGCTTTGCGTGTTGGCCGGGATCGTGATCGCCGGTTGCACCGCGAACCCGCTGGAGGTGACGAGCTGGCCGTTGGCGTCGGTATGCAGCGAACCGTCGCGGGTGTACGCAGTCGTTCCGTCCGGCATGAGGATCTGCAGAAAGCCGGCACCCTGGATGGCGACGTCGAGGGG
>JBOIEI010000225.1:0-8336 GCA_050741055.1 Burkholderiales bacterium
CGGGCTGAGCGCGCGGCGGCGCGATCTGACGCCGGAAGTCGCCGATGCCCGCATGGCGGCGCGCGAGATTGCGGCGCACTGCTGCGACGGCGAAGCCGCGATCGTGTTCGGCACCGAGCGCGTGGGACTGAGTATCGATGCGCTCAGCCGCTGCCAGCGCCTCGTTCGCATTCCGGCCAATCCCGCGTATCCGTCGCTCAATCTCGCGGCGTCGGTGCAGGTGATGGCCTACGAGCTGCGTTGTGCCTGCTTGGAAGCCGGGGCAGCCGCGCAGCCGCAGGGCAGCATCCTCAATCCGGCGAGCCACGAAGAGATCGAGCGGCTGGTCGAGCATCTCGAGCGCACGATGCGCGCGACCGGGTTTCTGCATCCCGATCGGCCGGGACGCCTGGTGCAGCGCATGCGCCGGCTGCTGGCGCGCGCGCGGCCGGAGAGCGAGGAAGTGGCGATTCTGCGCGGATTCCTGCGCTCGGTGAGCGAACGCGAGCCGCATTGAACCGGGATTCCGGTTCGCGGCGCGACGCCGACAATGCATTGAGCCGAATCATTCCGGTTCACGGGGAGGCGCCGACATTGCATGGAACGAGTGACTCCGGTTCGCGGTTGGCGCCGCGATTGAAACGGCGGTTAAACTAGCCGCCTTTGCGCACACGGCCCGACGTTCCGCCTCGCGGAGATCGTTCATGTTCGACCGGCTACGAGAAGACATTGGCGTGATTTTCGAGCGCGACCCCGCGGCGCGCAACGCCTGGGAAGTGCTGACGTGCTACCCGGGCCTGCATGCCATCGCGCTGCATCGGTTGTCGCACCGAGTGTGGAACGCGGGTTTCAAGTGGCTCGCGCGTTTCATGTCGCACCTGGGCCGCTGGCTCACCGGTATCGAAATCCATCCGGGTGCGCAGATCGGCCGGCGTTTTTTCATCGATCACGGCATGGGCGTGGTGATCGGGGAGACCTCCGAGATCGGCGACGACTGCACGCTCTATCACGCGGTCACGCTGGGCGGCACGACCTGGAACAAGGGCAAGCGCCATCCGACGTTGGGCGCCAACGTGGTGGTGGGAGCGGGCGCGAAGATTTTGGGACCGATCAAGGTCGGCGCCAATGCCAAGGTCGGATCGAATGCGGTCGTGGTGAAGGACGTGCCGGCCGGGACCACCGCGGTGGGAATTCCGGCGCGCATTCTGGAGGAGCCGGGCTCGGGGTCGGGCGGTTTTGCCGCCTATGCGGTGAGCCGCGACATGAACGATCCGCTGGCGCAGGCCATTCACCGCCTGGTCGACCAATGCACCGAATACGACCGGCGCATCGCGCAGCTCACCGCCGCGCTACGCAAGGCCGGCATCGCGGTCGACGACGCGCCGGACGGTCCCGAAGTCGACCCGAACTATCTCGATCGAATTGTTGACTAACTTGCTTGGGAACTCTATAGTTGAGCGCATTGATCAACTATAGCGGTCCGGCGAAAACGTTATCGTTTTCTCCGTTAATTCAAGGCTCAAGCGAGGTGCAACGATGCGATTGACCACCAAAGGGCGGTTCGCGGTCACGGCCATGATGGACCTCGCGCTGCGCGGAGGCAGCGGGCCGGTGACGCTCGCCGAGATCAGCGCGCGACAGGGGATTTCCCTTTCCTATCTGGAACAGTTGTTCGGCAAGTTGCGCCGGCACGCGCTGGTCAATAGCGTGCGGGGGCCCGGCGGGGGCTATCGGCTCGCCAAGCCGACCGCCGAGATCGCGGTGGCCGACATCATTCTCGCCGTGGACGAGCCGATCGATGCCACGCAATGCGCCGGCAAAGAAAACTGCCAGGATGACCACAAGTGCCTGACGCACGACTTGTGGGCCAACCTCAATACGCACATTTTCAATTACCTGCGCTCGGTCACGCTGGCCGAGCTGGTACGCAATCATCAGGCGGGCGGGGTTTCGGTGATCCAGGTGACCGAGCGGCGCCCAGGCACAGCGCCGGCCGTAACGGCTTGACGGGCCCAATATTTCCAAGCGAAACGACTATGGCAATCACACTCACGGAAAGCGCGGCAGTCCATATTCGCAAGCAGCTCGACAGGCGCGGGCGCGGCGTGGGGCTGCGCCTGGGCGTCAAGCGGGTCGGCTGCTCGGGGCTTGCCTACACCATGGACTACGCCGACCAGATCGGAGACGACGACGTGGTGTTCGACTCGCACGATGCGAAGGTCGTGATCGGGCGCGACGCCCTGGCGTATCTGGACGGGACGCGCGTCGATTTCCGCAAGGAAGGTTTGTCCGAGTCGTTCAGGTTCGACAACCCGAACGTTTCCGCCACCTGCGGCTGCGGCGAAAGCTTCAGCGTGGAAAAGAATGCGAGCACATTGGCATGAGCGCAGTTCTCAATGACCTGGTGAACCGGCCTTACGAGGCCGGCTTCGTCACCGAGATCGAATCGGAAAACGCCCCGCGCGGTCTTTCCGAGGAGACCATTCGGCTCATTTCGGCGAAGAAGAACGAGCCCGACTGGCTGCTCGAGTTCCGGCTCGGCGCCTATCGCCACTGGCTTACGATGACAGAGCCCAGGTGGCCGAACGTGCATTACCCGCGGATCGATTTCCAGGACATCATCTACTACGCCGCGCCCAAGGCGAAGAAGCTGAAGAGCATGGACGAGGTCGATCCCGAGCTCATGCGCACGTTCGACAAGCTGGGGGTGCCGATGAACGAGCGCGCCGCCCTGGCGGGCGTCGCGGTGGATGTGATCTTCGATTCGGTGTCGGTTGCGACCACCTACAAGAAGAAGCTGGCCGAGGTCGGCATCATCTTCTGTTCGATCTCGGAGGCGGTGGCGAACCATCCCGAGCTCGTGCGCAAATACCTCGGCAGCGTCGTACCGTCGAGCGACAACTATTACGCAGCGCTCAATTCCGCGGTGTTTACCGACGGCTCGTTTTGCTACATCCCCAAGGGCGTGAAGTGCCCGATGGATCTGTCGACGTACTTTCGCATCAACACCCAGGACTCGGGTCAATTCGAGCGCACGCTGATCGTGGCCGAGGAAGGCGCCTCGGTGTCCTACCTCGAAGGCTGCACGGCGCCGAAGTTCGACACCAACCAGCTGCATGCTGCGGTGGTCGAGCTTGTTGCGATGGACAACGCCGACATCAAGTACTCGACGGTGCAGAACTGGTACGCCGGCGATGAGCACGGTCGCGGCGGCATCTTCAACTTCGTCACCAAGCGCGGGCTGTGCAAGGGCGCGAGCTCGAAGATTTCCTGGACGCAAGTCGAAACCGGGTCGGCGATCACCTGGAAGTACCCGAGCTGCGTGCTGCTGGGCGACAACTCGATCGGCGAGTTCTACTCCGTGGCGCTCACCAATCACATGCAGCAGGCCGATACCGGCACCAAGATGATTCACATCGGCCGCAATACCCGCAGCCGCATCGTGAGCAAAGGCATCTCGGCCGGGCGCTCCAACAACAGCTACCGCGGGCTGGTGAAGGTGGGCGCGAAAGCCGACGGCGCACGCAACTACTCGCAGTGCGATTCGATGCTGATCGGCTCCAATTGCGGCGCGAACACCTTTCCGTACATCCAGGTGCAGAATCCGAGCGCGAAGGTCGAGCACGAGGCGACTACGTCCAAGATCGGCGAGGACCAGCTGTTCTATTTCGCGAGCCGCGGCGTCGGCGCCGAAGAGGCCGTTTCGATGATCATCAACGGCTTCTGCAAGGATGTTTTCCAGCAGTTGCCGATGGAGTTCGCGGTCGAGGCGACCAAGCTGCTGGGTCTGAAGCTGGAGGGCAGCGTCGGATGATTAGGCAAGACGCTCCGATTCTGCTGGAGGTACGCGATCTCGATGCCAGCATCGGCGATCGCGCGATCCTCAAGGGCGTGAATCTGATCGTGCGCGCAGGCGAAGTGCATGCCATCATGGGGCCGAACGGCTCGGGCAAGAGCACGCTCGCCAAGCTCCTCGCCGGCCATCCGACTTACCAGGCGAGCGGCGGCACGGTACGCTATCGCGGCGAAGATCTGCTCCCGATGACGCCTGAAGCGCGCGCGCAGGCGGGCCTTTTCCTCGGCTTTCAGTACCCGGTCGAGATTCCAGGCGTGTCGAACGCGCAGTTCCTGCGCCTCGCCTACAACGCGGTGCGGTCCGCGCGCGGCGAGGACGAGCTCGACCCGCTGGAGTTCGACGACCTCGTGCGCGAAAAACTGCAGACCGTGGCGATGGACCCGAGCTTTCTCGAGCGCAACGTCAACGAAGGGTTCTCGGGCGGGGAGAAGAAGCGCAACGAAATTCTGCAGATGGCGCTGCTCGAGCCTGTGGTCGCGCTGCTCGACGAAACCGATTCGGGCCTGGACATCGATGCGCTGCGCGTGGTGGCCGGGGGCGTCAATGCCCTAGCGAGCCCCGACAAGGCGATCGTCGTGGTCACGCACTATCAACGTCTGCTCAACTACATCGTGCCCGATTACGTGCACGTCATGGAGGGTGGGCAGATCATCAAGACCGGTGGGCGCGAGCTTGCGCTGGAGCTCGAAGCGCGCGGTTACGACTGGGTCCGGGCGGAGTACGAGCGCCGGGAGGCAGCTTGAATCCCATGGCGGCGACCGGCAGCAGCCCTTTCCTGACCACCCTCCTCGCCGAGCGGCCGCCCGCCGGGTCCGAGCTCGAGTGGTTGAGCCGCTTGCGCTCGCAGGCGCTCGAGCGGGCCAATGCGCTGAGCGTGCCGAGCACGCGCGACGAGGAGTGGCGCTTCACCGACCTGTCTGCGCTCACGCGGCTCTCGTTCCAACCGGTACGCTCGGCCGGTGCGCTGGACGCCGCGGACTTGCGTGCGCGGTTCATACCGGAGGCGTGCGCGCGACTGGTGTTCGTCGACGGCGTGTTTGTACCGCAGCTCTCCGAGCTTCCGGCCGTGGGCGGGGTGCTCGTGTCCGAGCTGCGCGCGGCCATCCATTCCAGCCGCGCAGCGGAACTGGAAGCGCACCTCGGCAAGCTGGCACGCATCGATGCGAATCTCTTCGCCGCGCTCAATACCGCGTTTCTCGATCACGGCGCAGTGATCGTGCTCGATGCCGATGCCGCGCTTTCCGCGCCCGTGCAGATCCTGCACGTCGCCACCCGGCGCGAGCGAGCGCATGCAATCTATCCGCGCACGCTGCTGATGGCAGGGGCGCGCAGCCGCTGCACGCTGATCGAGGATTTCGTCGCTACCGAAGATGCCGGCTATTTTGCCGCCCCCGTCACCGAGATCGTGGCCGCGCGCGAGGCCTCGATCGAGCACGTGCGGCTGCAGCGCCAGGCGAGCGGTGCGTTCGATCTCGGCACCTGCGCCGTTGCGCAAGCCGCCGGCAGCCGCTACCAGGCGGCGAACGTCGTGCTGGGCGCACGGCTGTCGCGGCTCGACTGGCACGTGGCGCACGAAGGCCCGGGTTGCGAAACCGTGCTCGACGGGCTGACGCTGATCGGCGCGCGCCAGCTCGCGGACACCCACAGCATGGTCGATCACGCCCATCCGCAAGGGCGGCTGCGGCAGCTGCACAAGGCGGTTGCGAGCGGCGGTGCGCATGCCGTATTCAACGGCAAGATCCTGGTCCGTCAGGGTGCGCAGCGTACCGACGCGGCCCAGTCGTGCCGCGGCCTGTTGCTTTCGGCGCACGCGCATATCGACGCCAAGCCGCAGCTCGAAATCTTCGCCGACGACGTCAAGTGCGCGCACGGCGCGGCGATCGGCCAGCTCGATCCCGAGGAAGCGTTCTACCTGCAATGCCGGGGTCTATCGGCGCAGAAGGCGCGCAACCTGCTGACGTATGGTTTTGCCGCCGAGGTGATCGAGCGCATCCCGGTGGCCAGTGTCGTGCGCGAGCTCGAACGCGCACTGGTCGAACGCACGGTGGAGGGGACCGCATGAGCTTCCCGGGCGAGGGGCCCCGCTTGCGGGGATCGACCGCAAAGCGAATTGCGGCCAGGCCGCCGACGGCTTGGCGCTTGCGACTTGATGACGGCTCGGAGGCGGCAACGTGAGCTCCAAACTCGCCACCACGCCCGGTCCGCGCGCCGACGAGCTCGGCTTCGATGTCGAGCGCATCCGCGAGGATTTCCCGATCCTGCGCACGCGCGTGAACGGCAAACCGCTGGTGTTCCTCGACAACGCCGCTTCCAGCCAGATGCCGCAAGCGGTGATCGACCGCTACGTGCGCTATCGCTCGAGCGAGCACGCGAACATCCACCGCGGCGTGCACCATCTATCCGAAGTCGCCACGCGCGAGTACGAAGCGGTGCGCGGGCGCGTGCGCGCCTGGGTCAATGCGAGCGAAGAACGCGAAATCGTCTACACCAGCGGCACCACCGATTCGATCAATCTCGTCATGCACGGTTACGGGCGCAAGTTCATCGGCGCCGGCGACGAGATCATCCTGTCGGTGCTCGAGCACCATTCCAACATCGTGCCCTGGCAGATGCTGGCCGAGGAGAAGGGCGCCCGCATCCGCGTCATCCCGTGCAACGATGCCGGCGAGCTGCTGATCGACGAGTATCGCAAGCTCTTCAGCGACAGCACCCGCTTCGTCGCGGTCACGCACGTATCCAACGCGCTCGGCACGGTGAACCCGATTGCGGAAATGGTTGCGATCGCGCACGGCCACGGCGTTCCGGTGCTGGTCGATGGCGCGCAGGCCGCGCCCCATCTGCCGGTCGATGTGCAGGCGCTCGAGTGCGACTTCTACGCCTTCTCGAGCCACAAGATGTGCGGGCCGACCGGTGCCGGAATCCTCTATGGGAAAGCGCGCCACCTGGAAGCGATGCAGCCCTTCCGCGGCGGCGGCGACATGATTGCGTCGGTCACCTTCGAGAAGACCACCTACGCGCCGATCCCGCACAAGTTCGAAGCGGGCACCCCGGCCATCGCCGAAGTGGTCGGTCTGGGTGCCGCGATCGACTACCTGAACGCGATCGGCATCGGTCAGATCAAGGCGCACGAAGACGAGCTGCTGCGCCACGCCACTGACCGCGTCGGCGCGCTGCCGGGCGTGCGTATCATCGGAACCGCCAGGGACAAGGCGGCAGTGCTGTCGTTCGAGCTCGACGGTATCCATCCGCACGATGTCGGCACGCTGCTCAACGAGGAAGGTGTCGCGGTACGCACCGGGCACCATTGCGCGCAACCGGTGATGCGGCGTTTCGACGTGCCGGCCACCGTGCGCGCGTCGTTCGCGTTCTACAACACGCTGCCCGAAATCGACGCCCTGGTTGCTGCAATCAGGAAAGTGCAAAAGGTTTTCGCAGGATGAGTGCCGCCAACCGCCTCTACCAGGAAGTCATCCTCGACCACAACCGCAAGCCGCGCAACTTCGGCAAGGTCGCCGACGCAAGCCACCAGGCCGAGGGACTCAATCCACTGTGCGGGGATCACATCTGGGTATATCTGCGCCTGAAGGACACGCAAGTCGAGGCGATCGGTTTCGAGGGCCACAGCTGCGCCATCTGCAAGGCCTCCGCATCGATGATGACGCATGCGGTGAAAGGCAAGAGCGTGGCCGATGCGGAAGCGCTCGCGCAGGAATTCCGTGACATGGCGCTGGGCCGGCTCGACACCGACTCGGGTGAGCATCATCTCGGCCGTCTCGAGGTGTTCGCCGGCGTGCGCGACCTGCCCACCCGGGTCAAGTGCGCGATCCTGCCGTGGCACACCCTGCATGCGGCGTTGAATTCGCTGGCGCAGGCGTCGACCGAGGGTGAGGCCGATCCGGTTCCAGGATCAGGAGTGGAGCAAGCTTAAGCCATGCCCAGGATCGCTGAGATCGAGGGGACGCCCAACCCCAACGCGAAGAAGTTCATCCTCAGGGAACCGCTCACCTGGGGCATTTCCCGCGCGTACGATAACGCCGAGCAGGCGCAGGAAGATCCGCTCGCGTCGCAGCTGTTCGCCATCGATAACGTGACCAACGTCTTCTATGTCGATCACTGGATCACGGTCACGCAGGACGGCGAGGCCGAGTGGCCCGAGCTTCTGCGCAAGCTCGCGGAGCCGATCCGCAACGCGCCCTCGGCCGAAACCCAGTCGCACCAGCAGTACGGCACCACCACGTTCACGCCGAACGTCGAGGAGATGACGCCCGAAGAGCAGGAGCGCTTCGCGCGCATAGCCGAGCTGCTCGACGAGCAGGTGCGGCCGTACCTGCAGGGCGACGGCGGCGACCTTTACATCGTGGGTCTCGAGGGAAACAAGCTGATGGTCCACTATCAGGGCGCCTGCGGGAGCTGCCCCAGCTCGATCTCCGGCACGCTGGCGGGAATCGAGAATCTGGTGCGGCAGATCGAGCCGGATATCGAAGTCGTCGCAGTGTAACGA
>JBOIEI010000226.1:0-2679 GCA_050741055.1 Burkholderiales bacterium
AGGACGTTCGACAGGATCGGCAGCGTATGACGCCGTTCCACGATCCCACTGACCGTCTGCAGCGGCGACAGCAGTTCGTCACGCGAGCATTCCAACAGCTTCATTGGTTATCCAATGTGGTGGTGGTGGTAGGCGGCAGTGAAACTGCGGGAAAACTAGCCAAGGCGATCAATGCAGAGGACAAAACGAATACGGGGGCGAGGGGACAGGATTTGTATGGAGTGTGCATGAATTGTGAATGGATTTGGCGAATCAGCGCGCAGGCCTGCTTATCCACATTTCGTACCGGAAAGCGCATCGTCAGTTTCTCAGCACCTGCAGCAACGAATTGAAGTCGCGCGTGATGTCGGAATTGGTGCTGCGCAGCTCCTTCACCTTGCGGCACGCGTGCAGTACGGTGGTGTGATCACGGCCGCCGAACGCTTCGCCGATGTCCGGCAGGCTCAAGGGCGTGAGCTCCTTTGCCAGCGCCATCGCGATCTGGCGCGGACGTGCGATCGTACGGCTGCGCTTCTTGGAGTACATCTCCGAGACCTTGATCTTGTAGTACTCGGCGACGGTGCGCTGGATGTTGTCGATGGTCACCTGCCGGCTCTGCACCGCGATCAGGTCGCGCAGGGCTTCCTTGCACGTATCGACGCCGAGATGCTGGCCGGAGAAGCGGCAGAATGCGAGCACGCGCTTGAGCGCGCCCTCGAGCTCGCGCACGTTGGACTGCACCTGCTGCGCGATGAAGAAGGCAACGGGCTGATCGAGGCTCGCGCCTTCGAGCTCGGCCTTCTTCAGCAGGATCGCGACACGCATCTCCAGATCCGGCGGCTCGACCGCGACCGTGAGGCCCCAGCCAAAGCGGGTCTTGAGGCGGTCCTCCATGCCCGTGATCTCCTTCGGGAACGAATCGCACGTGATCACGATCTGGCGGCGCGACTCGAGCAGGGCGTTGAAGGTGTAGAAGAACTCTTCCTGCGTTCGATCCTTGTCGGCGAAAAACTGGATGTCGTCGATGAGGAGCAGATCGAGCGACTGGTAGTAGCGCTTGAACTGGTCGAACGAACGATGCTGCACGGCGCGCACCAGGTCGGAGACGTACTGCTCGGCGTGCAGGTAGCGAATCTTGGCGTTCGTGGTGCGCTCACGCACGAGGTTGCCGATCGCATGCAAGAGGTGCGTCTTGCCGAGCCCTACGCCGCCGTAGATGAACAGGGGATTGTACGAACTGCCGGGGCTGTCGGCGACCTGAATGGCGGCGGCGCGCGCAAGCTGGTTCGCTCGCCCGGTGACGAACGTCTCGAAGGTGTAGGCGTGATTGAGCCGGGAAGGATCGGCAATGGGCTGCGGACGCGCCGCTGCTGCGTCGACTCGGGGAGCGTTGCCGACGGCATGGTCGTGCACAGCGTTGTTCTGCCGCGGCAGCAACTCGATCGCGATGTTCATGGGCGTATCGAAGTGCTCGTCGGCGAGATGTTGCACGCGTGCGAGGTAGGTGTCCTTGATCCAGCGCAGCGCGAGCCGGTTCGGGACTTCGAGCAGCACGATATTGTCGTTGCGGCTGCAGCGGATCGGCTTGATCCAGGCCGTGAATTCCTGCGGAGTCAGTTCGCGCTGAAAATATTCGAGGCAGGAACGCCAGAAGCTGCTCATGGGGGATAGCGACAGTCTCGTGGAAGCGCGGCTCTGGTGGCCGATTGATTGGCGTACGGCTTCGCATTTTACCGCCTTTCATCGACGCTTATCCACAATCGGCGAGCGCCTGCGATGCGCTGGGCCGCGGAGCGCGGGCAACCTTTCACGATTGACAGTGCTGCGACGTGGACTGTCTAATACAAAGCTTTTTCGAGTCTTCCGGAGTGACGGCAAATGAAACGCACCTACCAGCCTTCCAAGACACGCCGAAGCCGTACGCATGGATTTCGCGCTCGCTTGAAGACGCGTGGTGGGCGTGCGGTTCTGCGGGCACGGCGAGCCAAGGGTCGCGCGCGCCTCGCTGTGTGACCTCCAGGCTGCGCCTGCCTCGTGCAGCGCGCATTCGCGATGAGATCAGCCTGCGGCCATTGCAGCGAGCCGGGCGGGCGCGAGGACGCTGGTTCGTCGCGGCAGCCATGGCGAACGGCCTCGGCGAGTCGCGTCTTGCAGTGCGCGTCGCCAAGAAGGTCATGAAAAGCGCCGTGGCACGCAACAGGATGCGGCGCTGCGTACGGGAAGTATTTCGCCACCTGCGCGCGGCGTTCGTTCCGAGCGATTTTCTCGTTTCCCTGGTTCAGCCCTATCGCAGCCGATCGCTGCAGGCTGCACGACAGGAGCTCGAGCGGTTGTTGGCGCAGGCGGCACGGCGATGAGCACGCTCATTGTGGCGTTGATCCGGGCGTATCGATATGCGCTGAGCCCGTTGCTCGGGCCCTCGTGCCGTTTTCATCCTTCGTGCTCGGAGTATGCGCTCGAGGCTGTCTTGCGCCATGGGTCGCTGCGCGGCGTTTGGCTCGCGCTCAAGCGCGTGCTCCGATGCAATCCCTGGCACTGCGGCGGACACGATCCGGTGCCCTGAACAGAAGACGACATGGATACCCAACGCCTGATTCTCGCCATGATTTTCTTCTTCTCGCTGTTCATGCTGTTCGAAGCATGGCAGCGGGAGACGCGTGGTCCGACCCCGCCCGTCACAGCCGAGAAGAAAGCGCCCGA
>JBOIEI010000227.1:0-4657 GCA_050741055.1 Burkholderiales bacterium
ACTTTCGCCAGCGTGAGCATGCGCTCAACCGCGCGCTGCGGCGTCGGGACCCAGATCACGTCCTTGCCGGCCTGGCCGATTTCCGGCTGGTAGGGCTCGGGCGCGTCGAAGGCGAATGCGGCTGCCGGGTGCAGCAGCACCGCGGCGGAAATCAACGCTCGCAGCGCGAGCGCGCGCATGGGATGAAACACGCCGTAGGAACCCTGCTCGAAGCCGCTCCGCGCCGGCGGCGGGTGGAGTCGGGCGCAGTATAGCAGCGAGCGCCGGACGGGCTACCGCACAACGGCCACGAGCGATCACGCGCTGCCCGTCAAGTCCCGCAAGCGGCGGCCGTTACAGCGTGTGGGAACCACGCATCTGATAGTATGGCCCTAGCCTGGACACCAATGACCGTGAAAGTATTCGACCTGCTCTGCGCCAACGACCATCGCTTCGAAGGATGGTTTGCCTCGGGCGCGGACTACGAACAGCAGCGCAGCCAAGGCTACATTGCCTGCCCGATGTGCGGCGATAGCCAGGTGGTCAAGGTTCCGGCCGCTTCCTACGTCAACACCCGGGTGAGCGACCGCAGCGTCAAGCCCGGGACGGACGACGAGGCCCCGCCCGCGCGGCCGCAATACGCCAACTTCCGCTCCTCGGTCCTGGCCAAAGTGGTCGAGTACGTGGTGAAGAACACCGAGGATGTCGGGCGCGAATTTCCGGAGGAAGCGCGCAAGATCCACTACGGCGAGAGCCCGGAACGCAAGATTCGCGGCACGGCCTCGACGCAGGAAGTGAGCGAGCTGCGCGACGAAGGCATCGAAGTGGTGGCACTGCCGGTCACCATACCGGCCGGCAAGCGTCACTAGCCGCAACGGCCGGGCGCGCCGGCACTTGCCTCCACCGCACTTGCCTCCAGCACGGGAGGACTCCCGCAGGCCATCGGCTGCGAGTGCGCTACGCCGAAGCTGAGAACAGCGCGCTGTCACCGATCTGCCTGCGCGCAGCCAACTACCCGCATGTCGGCGAGCGGTCTGCGGCCCGTCACCGGCGCAGATGCCGGTCGAAGAATTCTGCCGCGCGCTCCATCGCGTCACCGCGGGCTGCGCGGTTGGCTTCGATCGACTGGCGTCGTTTGCCGGGGTCGTCGAAAGCATGGGTAGCGCCCGCGTACCAGACCATCTCGAAATGATCGATACCGCGCGCCTTGATCTGCTCGGCGAGTTGCCGGCAGGGCAGCGCTGCGACTTCCTCGTCTTCGGAGGCGACGAACATGAGCGCCGGGGCGTAGGGCCGATAGTCCTGCTTCGCCTGGATGCGGCAGCCGGGATAGAACAGCAGCGCCGCCTGAAATCCTTCCTGAAGCGCCCCGGCGGCCGAGTGCGGGAGCGCGCCCATGGTGGCCAGGCCCGCCATCGCGCCGTTCGACCAGCCTTGAAAGCCGATACGCTGGGCGCTCACGTCGTCGCGCGAACGCAGATAAGCAGCGGCGCCATAGGCATCCAGCGGGCGGACCTTCTGTTCGCTCACCTCCGGCGGACGGCTCGAATAACTGCGGATCGGAAAGCCTGCGGGATAGCCGCGCGGGCTGAAGCTGTCGACATGCAACGCGAGATAGCCGCGGCTCGCCCAGAACCAGCCCCATTGCACATGGCGCCGCGACAAGGTCGTGGCATCGTAGACCCCTTTGGCGGCAGTCGAATACGGCCCGCTGCGACCGTGCAGCATGACTACGGCCGGCCACGGCGGCGGCGTCTGCGGCATGAACAGGTAGCCGCGGAGCCAGGTGCGCCCGTCGGCGCTCGGGAAGCTCACCTCGGCCGGCGGCTCGGCAGCAACGCCTGCGCAGGCGGCGACGAGCAGCAGCGCGCACCCCGCACGCCGAGCGCTCGCTTTGCACGATAGCAGTCCGCTCATGGCGCGATTATGCACGCGGGATGGTCTCGCTGGCATCAGCGGATCGCGCCCGATCGACAAAACGCGGTGGACAGCGACCGGCCCCTGCCTTAGTCTCCATCGACCCAGTATCCTGAGTCCGGGATTCGTTGCTGCAACCCGATCGTCTGCCCACGCCCGAGAGTGGCAGACGCATAGCATGTCCTAACCGTTTCTGTCGGAGGAGAGCGTGGCGTATACGATTCTTTATCCCGATGCCAAGCCCCAGGAGCTCGACATCGAAGCTCGGGCCGTCGGCCCCGATGTGACCTTGATCCATGCGCGCCAGAACCAGTTCGACGCGATCGATCGCGCACAGTGGGAGAGCTGCGATGCGATCGTGGTCTCGCGCATGCCGATCGATCGCACGGTCATCCCACACCTGAAGCGCTGCCGCATCGTCGTGCGTAACGGTGTCGGCTTCGACGTGCTCGACCTGGAAGCGCTCGCCGAAGCCGGAATCGTCGCCTGCAACGTGCCCGACTACGGCACGACCGAAGTTGCCGACAGCGCGATCGCGATGATGCTTTGCTTCGCACGCGGCACCGCCGCCATGGATGCGGCGCTGCGCGCGGACCTGGGCGCGAACTGGACGCACGAGCGCAACGTGACGGCGAAGCGTCTCCGGGGTGCGACCTTCGGCGTGATCGGTCTGGGCCGCATCGGCACCGCAGCCGCCATGCGGGCGCGTGCGTTCGGCATGCGCATCCTGTTCTACGACCCGCTGTTGCCGGCCGGTGCGGAGCTGGGCCTAGGCTTCGAGCGCGCGCGCACCTTGCCCGACCTGCTCGGGCAGGCAGACGTGATCGATATGCATACGCCGCTCAACGCGCAGACGCGCACGATGATCAATGCGCAGACGGTGGCTGCGATCAAGCCGGGCGCCTATCTCATCAATACGTCGCGCGGGCCGGTTTGCGATACCGCCGCGCTGCTGGAGGGCTTGCGCTCCGGCCGCCTGCTCGCGGTCGGGCTCGACGTGCTGCCGAAAGAGCCGGGCCAGGCGCAGGACCCGCTGGTCGCCGCCTGGGAGGAGAACGCGCCGTGGATTCGCGGCCGCGTGCTGCTCAACCCGCACTCGGCGTTCTACAGCCCCGATGCTTACGTCGACCAGCGCACCAAGGGCGTGCAGACGGCGTATTTCTATCTGCGCGATGGCACCCTGGTGAATTGCGTCAACACGGAGCACGTGAAGAAGGCGCGCTGACGCTTTCCCCGTGCCTGCCCGCCCCGCGGTGGCGGCGAACCCAGTTACCAGCGATAGAACAACGCCAGATTATCCAGCCGGTCGAACGCCCATACCGCGTCGAGCAGGCGCCGGGCTTTGTCCTTGCCCACGATCGGCTCGCAGTTCGACACGAATTTGCGCTCGAGGTCGGCGTCGGACATGGGGTTCTCGCCCTCGCCCTTCGGATCGAGCACGCGCTCGGTTAGGCGCGTGCCGTCCTTCATCACCAGCGTCACCACCCCGCCGCGGCGCTTGGGGTAGAGCCGGTCGGTGTCCTCGTCGGTGTACACCCGCACCTTCTGAATCATGCCTTGCACCTCCGGACGGTCGATGCGCCCGGGCTTGAACGAAGGCGAGGTTACATCCTCTTCGATCAACGCCAGCGCCGCGCCGCACGGCATGCTCATCTGCGCGTCGAGCAGCGCCTCCCAGCTGGTGTGATTGTGGCGCGCGCCCACGGCATAACTTCCCGCCTCGATCCGCTCGACTTGTGATGGATTGACGTGGTGCTTGTGCTTGAGCGTTACGATGCCGTCCATGATCGGGTGCAGATGGCGGCAGCACGGATAGGGCTTGAAATACGCGTCCTCGATCTCGTAGCGCATGCCGAGCCCCTGCATCAGCCGCTCCCAGTTCACCTGGCCGTCGACGAAGGCCTTGAAGAAGCCGTGCTTGCCTTCCAGCACGTGCATCGGCCCGGTGATGCCGCGCTTGCCGAGCTCGGCGCACAGGATGCCGTCGCGCGCGGCCTTGCCCGGGTGGATGCGCTTCACGTCCGCGCCCTCGCCCAGGAACTCGAACAGGCCACCGGCGAAGCTACCCGCCAGGCCGATCGCGTACAGCGTCTGCGCTTCGTCGTTACCGATCAGGCGCGACACGCCGGCCGCGGCCCCGAGCACGCCGGTGATCGGCGTGTTGTGCCAGCCGCGCAGCGCCGAGCTCGGGTGGATCGCCGACGCGACGCGCAGCATCACGTCGTAGCCGAGCACCGTGGCCAGGATGACCTCCTTGGCGCTCCGAGCTTTCTGCTCGGCCACCGCGAACACCGCGGGAAAATTCGGCCCCGCCGGATGCGCCGAGCCGTGGGTGTGGCCGTCGTCGAAATCGAGCGCGTGGGTGCTGGTGCCGTTGAGCAGCGCCGCATTCAATACCGACAGCCGCTGCGCGTGGCCGACGACGGCCGCCGTGCGCGACTCGTCCACGCTGGCAAGGTAATCGAGCATCTGGTGCGCAACCGGTTCCTGCGAGCCGGTGATCGAAGTGGTCAGGTAGTCGAGCAGCGCGCGCTTGAAGCCGTGCACCGTGCGCTCGCTCAAGTCCTCGAAGCGCTTGCCGGCGACGTGCCGGGCCAGGCGGCGGGTGGCGTCCTGCTGCTCGCTGCCCACAGCCACCGGGGCGAGGTCGTTCATGGCGTTCTCCAGGGAATCGGCAAAAGGGGTAGCCGGCTCGACGCCGGCAGACGACCGATGCTACCGCAGGGCGGCGAGGGTGAAAACCTTGGTAGCGCGCTTTGCC
>JBOIEI010000228.1:0-4473 GCA_050741055.1 Burkholderiales bacterium
CCTTGCTTCAGAGCCAGCGCGGTGAGCGGAATGTTGTCGAACACCGAAGAGACGAACCCGAGCGTAAACGCCGATTGCCAGGATGCCGCGGGCAGGCGTTCCACCGGCATCATGGAGGCGATGCTGACCAGCGCCAGCAGAAAGATGCTGCCCTTGAACGCCTCGGGCAGCAGGCTCCACTCCGGGCGGCGCCAGAATGCGGTGACGAGCAGCGCAACCCACACGGCGAGCCCCAGCGCGGGCACCTTGTCCGCCAGCTCGGGCGCTCTGCTGTTGACCATCACGTTCGTCGCCACGGCGGCGAGCAGGATGATGAGCACGATGCCGACACGGGCCCAGTCGATGTGGACGCGAGCTTGAGCGTCCTTGACGATCGGCGAGTGGCGCTGCTGCAGGAGCGCCGCGGGAATGGCGATGACGATGAGCGCGGCGACAGCAGCGATGAAGGCAGGCAGTACGTCGATCGCGCTCACGCCGTCGATCCACATCATCGTGGTGGTCGTGTCGCCGAGCACGCTGCCGGCGCCACCGGCATTCGACGCCGCGACGATGGCGGCGAGATAACCGATGTGTACCTTGCGCCGGTAGACAGCGCCGGCGATGGTCGCGCCGATCAATGCCGCTGCGATATTGTCGAGAAAGGCGGACAGCACGAAGATCAACGCCAGCAGCACGAAGCCACCTTTCCAGTCGTCGGGCAGGTAGCGCGGCAAAGCCGCCGGCACGTGACTTCTCTCGAAATGATTGGACAGGAGCGCAAACCCGAGCAGCAAACCGAGCAGGTTGGTGAGGATCACCCACTCGTGCGCGAAGTGCGCGCCGAGGCCGGCCAGCCCGGGGCCGGTATTGAAACCGGTGAAACCGAGCTTGTAGGCGATGATCACGGTGAGCCCGGTCAGCGCGACCGCGAGCGTGTGATGATGGAATATGCCGACGCCGAGCAGCGTGAGGGCGAACAATACGAAATCGACCGGTATGCCGAACAAGGTCGGCCCCTCGGCGGCTGCGGCC
The DNA here is from genome assembly GCA_050741055.1 of Burkholderiales bacterium. Taxonomy (GTDB): domain Bacteria; phylum Pseudomonadota; class Gammaproteobacteria; order Burkholderiales; family WYBJ01; genus WYBJ01. Next base: position 1,012 of record JBOIEI010000228.1, read on the forward strand.
CATGCAGGCGATATGCCGGCCGAGGCGAATGCGACCAGAGCCAGCGACATCCGGCGGCGGGCGCGCGCGTAGCGCGCTGCGGCAGGGTCATGCATGCGTACGATCCTCCTTGTTCGTCGCCGCGCGCGATCGTCCCTCGCGGCTGCGAGGGAAATTCGCGACGGCAATCCGGCTATCGAAGCACGCTCGGACGCATCGGATCCCGAATCGGAAGTCGATGCGAAGCGCGGCTGTCGGCCGCCCTTCGAACGCGCAAACAAAGGTCTCGCATGCAGTGATGCCGGTACGGCCGGGGCAGCCGATTGCTCGACCTCCCGTCTTGACGACCGTACCGCAGCGGCCATTGCGCCGCTGTAGCTACTCCCCTTCGGGATGCTTGCCGGTCAATCGAACCGGCAAGCCCGGGTCTTGTAACACGCTCGCGCGACGAGCGTCAATGAACGCTCAGAACAGCCCCACCACCCTGCCGTTCGCGTCGACGTCGATCTTCTCGGCCGACGGCACTTTCGGCAGGCCCGGCATGGTCATCATGTCGCCGCAGATCATGACCACGAATTCGGCGCCCGCGGCGAGCCGCACTTCGCGGATGTTGACGATGTGGCCGTTCGGCGCCCCGCGCACACTCGGGTCGGTCGTGAACGAAGACTGGGTCTTCGCCACACACACGGGATAGTGGCCGTAGCCCGACTCCTGCAGTTCTTTGATGCGGTTGCGCACCTTGGCATCGGCCGTGATGTCGGCCGCGCCGTACACGCGCGTAGCGATCTTCTTCATTTTCTCCCATAAGGGATCGGCGTCGTCGTAGACGAAGGTCGGGCTGGACTTCTGCTCGCACATCGCGACCACCGCGCGCGCGAGATCGGCCGCGCCCTTGCCGCCCTCCGCCCAGTGGTTCGCCACGACCACGCTTGCGCCCAGCTTGCCGATGCGATCGGCGAGAAGATCCATCTCGGCCTGGGTGTCGGCGGTGAAGCGGTTGATCGACACGACGCAGGGAAGGCCGTAGACCTCCTTCACGTTGTGCACGTGGCGCTCGAGGTTGGCCAGGCCCTTCTCCAGCGCGGGCAGGTTCTCGACGTTCAACCGGGTGCGATCGACGCCGCCGTGATGCTTGAGCGCACGCACGGTGGCGACGATGACTGCGGCAGCGGGCTTCAAGCCCGCCTTGCGGCACTTGATATCGAGGAACTTCTCCGCACCGAGATCGGCGCCAAACCCCGCTTCGGTGACCACGTAATCGGCGAGCTTCAACGCCGTCTTGGTCGCGGTGACGGAGTTGCAGCCGTGTGCGATGTTGGCGAACGGGCCGCCGTGGATGAACGCGGGATTGTTCTCCAGTGTCTGCACCAGGTTGGGCGCGATCTGGTTTTTCAGCAGCACGGCCATCGCGCCGTGCGCCTTGAGATCGCGCGCACGCAGCGCCTTGGCGTCGCGGGTATAACCGAACACGATGTTGCCCAGGCGCTCCTTCAAGTCCTGGAGCGAGGTGGCGAGGCAGAAGATGGCCATTACCTCGGAAGCCACCACGATATCGAAGCCGTCCTCGCGCGGGTAGCCGTTCGCCGTTCCACCGAGCGAGCACACGATGTCGCGCAAGGCGCGATCGTTCATGTCCATCACGCGCTTCCAGGTAATCCGGCGCGGATCGATGCCGAGCTCGTTGCCGTGCGTGATGTGATTGTCGATCATCGCGGAGAGGAGGTTGTTCGCGAGCGCGATGGCGTTGAAGTCGCCGGTGAAGTGCAGGTTGATGTCTTCCATCGGCACGACCTGCGCATAGCCGCCGCCGGCAGCACCCCCTTTCATGCCGAACACCGGCCCGAGCGAGGGCTCGCGCAGGCAGATGATGGCCTTGCTTCCGATGTGATTGAGCGCATCGCCCAGGCCCACCGTGGTGGTGGTCTTACCCTCCCCGGCCGGTGTTGGGCTCATCGCCGTGACCAGAATCAGCTTGCCGTCGGGTTTGTCCTTCAAGCTCGCGACGAACTCGAGCGAGACCTTGGCCTTGTAGTGCCCGTACGGCTCGAGGTGGGCTTCTGCGATGCCGAGCTTCGCGGCTACTTCCACGATGCGCTGCATTTTCGCCTGCTGGGCGATCTCGATGTCGGATAACGCCATGGTGTCGTACCTCGCAGTGAGCCCTGTCGGCGGCACGCCGGCAATAACTTCCCACCGGCGGCGCGCCGGCAGTAACCTCGCGCCGGCGGTGCGCGGGCAGCCACTATACTGGGCGCGGCGCCGTCTCTCCCTTGACCGCGGTCAACTTTTGCGCGGCCCTCCTCATGCGCGGAAGCGAATCGAGCCGCTCCCTCCTGTACGGAGGCAAATGCAGCCGCTCCATGTGAAGGAGGGGCTGGACGCGACTAGGTCGCGGGCGGGGTGGTCCTCAACCCCGCGGCTCTACGCGCTCTCGACCTGCACGCGCACCTGTCCGCCACCGTAAGTCGACAGCGGCGTCAACTCGCCTCCCTTGGCGACGTTGACGGCGCAATACTTGAATTCCGGAATCTTGCCGAACGGATCGAGCGCCGGATTGGTGAGCAGATTCGCCGCCGCCTCGTAGAAGCAGAACGGGATGAAGACGGCACCCTCGGGCGTGCCGTCGTCGGCGCGCGCGTAGAGTGCGATGGCGCCGCGGCGCGAGGTGACCGTGACCACGTCACCCGCCTGCGCGCCGAGACGCTGCAGCTCCAGCGGATGCAGCGAGGCGGTCGCCTCGGGCTCGATTGCATCCAGCACGCCGGCTCGGCGCGTCATCGCCCCGGTATGCCAATGCTCGAGCTGCCGCCCGGTGATCAGCACCAGCGGGTATTCGGCATCCGGGCGCTCGGCCGCCGGGATGATGTCCGCCGGCACGAAGCGCGCCTTGCCGGTCGGCGTCGGGAATCGATCGATGAACACCACCGGATCGCCCGGGTCGCCTTCGTTGAGACACGGATAGGTCACGCAGCCCTCTTCCTCGAGCCGCTCCCAGGTGATGCCCGCGATCGACGGCATCGCCTGGCGCATCTCCTGGAACACGTCGTCGGGGCCGGTGTAGTTCCAGTCCAGCCCCAGGCGCTGCGCCAGCTGCTGGATGATCCACAGGTCCGGCATCGCATCGCCGGGCGCGTCGAGCGCCTGCCGCCCCATCTGCACCATGCGATCGGTATTGATCACGGTGCCGGATTTCTCCGGCCAGGCGGTCGCAGGCAGAATGACATCGGCGTGATAGCAGGTCTCGGTGAGGAAGATCTCCTGCACCACCAGGAAGTCGAGGCTCGCCAAGGCCGCGCGGGCGTGGTGGGCGTCCGGATCGGACATCGCGGGATTCTCGCCCATCACATACATGCCGCGAATCTCCTTGGCGATCGCCGCGTTGATGATCTCCACCACCGTGAGTCCGCGCTTCTCGTCCAGCTCGGCCCCCCATAGCGCGGAAAACTTTGCATGCGCTTGCGGATCGTCGACGAACTGGTAATC
>JBOIEI010000229.1:0-4521 GCA_050741055.1 Burkholderiales bacterium
CGCCCAGCCCACTCGGCTATCGAGAAACGAATCGGTCGCGAACCAGCCCTGCTTCGCCAGCGATGCGGCCATGACGCCGGAGCGGCACGACATGCCGGCGTGCAACGGCTTGGTATACGAGCCGAAATTCTGCAGGATGCCACTTGGCATGGAGCCCGCCAGGCCGAACGCCATCACCGTCTGCTGGGGAGTCAGTGCCATCAGCCGCGCGGCGACGGCCGTGGCGGAGATGGTTCCGAAAACCGCGGTGGAATGAAAGCCGGTGAGGCCCTGGACGTTTTCCGAGCCCTTGTTGAGATGCACTGCCACTTCGAATCCCAGCACGTAGGCGGTGAGAATGTCGCGACCCGATCTTCCGAGCTGCTCACCCACGGCGAGCGCGGTCGGCAGAAGCGCCACCGTGGGATGACCGAACCCGCCCATGTCGTCGTAGTCGAGCGCGTGTCCGAGCGTTCCGTTGGCGAGCGCGGCAAGGTAGGGCGAGCTGCGCAGCTTGTTGCCGACGATCGTGCACTGCGAATTGCCGCCCTGGGCATCGACGAAATCGACGATCATCTTGCCATGCGGCTGGACGGCCCCGGCAAGCGTAACCCCGATGCAGTCGAACGACGCCTGCAGCGCCGCGCGATACGACTCCGGTGGGATCGCGTCGGGATTCGTCTCGGTAACGAACTTGGCCAAGCGTTGCTCGCATGCGCCCATGTTCACTCTCCTTCGGTGGATACGCCGGCGCAAGCCCTCGCGCGCCTGTCCTCACCATAGGGCAGCAGGTTAGGGGTGTCAAATGGGAGTCCAGAACGCGAACGTCGACATGGCCGGCGGGGCCCCGGGCGCCAATTCCGGCGCAATGGCTGCGCGCGCGCCCGCTCCGGCATAATCGGTCGCTCGATTCGCCCGAGAACAGGAAAGGTCATGACGCTGCAATTCATCCAGGTCGAAGTCACAGACTACATCGCCACCGTCGTCATGGATCGGCCCCCGGTCAATGCGCAGAACTCGCAGTTCCGCGCCGAGATCATGGAGGTGTTCGATGCGTTCAACGATCGGGACGATGTGCGCGTGGCGATCCTTACCGGCGCGGGGCATGTATTCTGCGCCGGGGCGGACATCAAGGAGCGCCGCGGCATCGTCAGGGAGCCGGGCGACTACGCGCGGCACAATCGCGTCGCGCGCGAGTACACGAACTGCATCCGCGAATGCGCGATCCCGGTGATCGCGGCCGTCAACGGCGCCGCGCTCGGCGCGGGCTTCGGCCTGATGGCCGCCTGCGACATCATGCTCGCTTCGGACAGCGCCGTGTTCGGCATGCCAGAGATCGACGTGGGCCTGGCGGGCGGCGCCGCGATGCTCTCGCACCTGGTGGGCAAGTCGCGCGGCCGGCGCATCATATTTACCGGCAGCCGCATCTCGGCGCAGGAGATGTACCGCCTCGGCGTGATCGAATGCTGCGTGCCGCGCGAGGCGCTGATGGACGAGGCGATGAAGATCGCGCGCAGCATCGCCTCCAAGAGCCCGATGGCGATGCGGCTTGCCAAGAAAGCCTACAACGTGTGCGAGAACATGCCGCAGCGCGACGGCTACCGCTTCGAGCAGGACATCACGGTGCAGCTGTCGCACACCGAGGATGCCCAGGAGGCGCAGCGCGCGTTCGTGGAAAAGCGCAAGCCGGTATTCAAGGGGCGCTGATCGCGCGCTGCCGCATCAGCGCAAGGTGACGCCAGCCGTACGCAGCGCCGCGATGGCGGAAACGGCCAGCTCGCTGCGCACGGTGGTCCACGCTTCGACCTCGGCGATCGCGGCGCGAAGCTCGAATCCCATCCAGTCGGGCCCCGTGCGCGTCAGAATGGCCTGGACAGGCGGGTTCTGAAGCACCGAAGGGTGCTGCTTCGCCATGTCCTCGAGGACGGAAATGACCTGCGCGGGATCGCTCTGAAGCACGACGGAGACGGGCAGCTCGATCACGCGCTGGCGGCCGGACAAGGTCCAGTTGACCACGCGATCGGAGATGAGCTTGCCGTTCGGAACGATCAGCGCCGAGCGGCTCGCGGTGCGTACGATCGTGGCGCGAATCCCTATGCGATGCACGACCCCGACGGCATCGTCGACCTGGATCACGTCGCCCACCTGCACCGGGCGCTCGAACAGCACGATCAGCCCGGAGACGAAATTGTTGAAGATGTTCTGCAGGCCGAAGCCGACCCCGATGGTGAATGCGCTGGCGAGGATCGTGAACTGCGTCATCTCCATGCCGATGACGCCCATCGCGATGAAGAACCCCAGGGCGATGATCAGAAAGTGGATCGCGCGCGTGATCGCATAGGGGATGCCTCGGCTGAGATGGGTGCGGGGAAATACTTCTTCGTTCAGCACGAAGCGAACGAAGCGCGAAACCAGGAACGCCGCCCAGACCGCGAGGACGAAGGACAGAACCGAGGACAGCGAAACATCGATCTCGCCCAGGCTCAGCCGAGCGCCGAGCGCCGCTCGCAAGCCTTCGAGCACCCGGTCGCGAATCGCGAGCCGGTCGAGCAGGTAGACAATCCAGGCCGCTCCGGCGGCCCATTGCAGAACCAGCTTCGTCCGGCTGCGCAAAAGCGCCCGGTGCGTACTGACCATGCCCAATCCGTTGAGCGGGCGCACCCGCATCGCGATGACGACCAGGGCATCCAGGAGCTGGACCACCGTGTAGAGCACCACCCCCACGTACATGCTGTCGAGCACGGCGTTGCCGACCAGATTGGACAGGGCCACGTAGCCGAGCGCATTGACAGCCGCCGCCGCGGCGCAAAGTACGACCGCGGTCATGGCGGCCACGCCCAGCGGCGACGAATGATGTGCGGCTGGAGCGGCCCCGGAATCCTTTCGCGACTTGCGACCGAACCAGAGCAGGAAAGCGACCGCCGCGATCATCTCCAGCGTCAGCAGCAGGCGCGGGAGGATATCGATCGACGCGCTGACCGCGCGCACCTGGTCGATGAAGAAGAACCCGAGCACGGCGTACAGCGGCGCGCGGAGATAGGTCGAAACCAGCCGGCGCAACACGACGATTGTCGGAAGCAGCATCGCGACGCCGCTGATTGCCCACAGCAGCCGCGGCGCCTGGGGATAGATCCACGGCGTCACCATCAGGGCGCTGGAGATGGCGGCGCGGCCGCATGCGCTGCCGTCGTCGCGCATGCGCTCAACAGCATGATTGCGATACACGCGATTGCGCCGATTTTCATCTTGCATCCGCGGAAAGATGGGAATGGTACTCGCCAAGCGGCTCGCCATAGCGGCGTGCCCCGGGCGGGTACAGTCTGCAGGGCGGCACCTCGGCGTTGTGGCGGAGTGCATTTTTCACACCCGTGGACAGCGCGATCGCGTATTCGCTCACCTGCCGCGCTAGCGGGTTGTTGTTCGTGCACGCGTTCGAAGCTACATTAGCGCCAGGGTCGCGAAGCCGGGCCGGCGGTGACTATGCCGATTGCGTCGCGGTCGAGAAGCCGAGAATAGCGATTCATCTCCGAAGCCGCCGTGAACGAGCCCGCACGATGCTGAAACCCTACCGAGTCCTCGACCTCACCGACGAGCGCGGGCTGCTGTGCGCAAAGATGCTCGCCGACCTGGGCGCGGACGTGATCCAGGTCGAGCCGCCTGCCGGCAACAGTGCGCGACGGCTCGCGCCCTTCCTCGGCGACGAGCCCGGATCGGATCGGAGCCTCTTCTGGTGGTCGTACGCGGCGAACAAGCGCAGCATCACGCTCGACCTCGCGTGCGCCGACGGAAGAGCGCTGTTCGAGCGCCTGGTCGCCTCGGCGCATTTTGTCATCGAGTGCGGCCGGCCGGGCGAGATGGCCGCGTTGGGATTGAGCTACGAGCGGCTGGCCGCACTCAATCCGGCGCTGATCGTGGTATCGATCACGCCGTTCGGCCAGACCGGTCCTTATGCGACCTGGCTCGCCTCGGACCTGGTCGGCATGGGGTTGGGTGGATTCATGTACGTCACCGGCGATCCGGATCGCGCGCCGCTGCGCGTCGGCTTTCCGCATTTCTACCTGCACGGCTCGGCGGCGGCTGCGGCGGGCGCCATGCTGGCGAACGCGCAGCGCGCGCTCACGGGCGAAGGCCAGCACGTCGATGTCTCGTGCCAGGAGGCGGTCGCGCGCTCACTCGCCAATTCACTCGCGGCGAACGTAATGGAAGGCGCGGTCATCGTGCGCCAGGGCTCGTATCGGCAAACGGGCACCGACACTTTCATGCGCATCACCTGGCCGTGCAAGGACGGCTTCGTCAACTTCCAGTTCTCGGGCGGCGCATCGTCGGGCCAGAGCGTCAACAATTTCGTGCGCTGGATGGCCGACGAGGGGTCGCCGGACGAGTATCTGCTGAGCCTCGATTTCAAAGCGATGGGCTATGGGATGATCACCAACCAGACGCTGGAGCGGGTCGTTCCCCCGGTGTCGCGTTTCCTGATGGAGCGTACCAAGCAACAACTGTTCGACGGCGCGATCGAGCGGCGCATTCTGCTCTTTCCAGTCG
>JBOIEI010000230.1:0-4041 GCA_050741055.1 Burkholderiales bacterium
GCTGTCGGGCGTGTGAAAGGCGCTGCGCGCGGGCTGGCGCTCGCCCGCTTGGTCGTGCGTGTAATCGAACGCGAGCAGCATCAGCTTGGCGCCGGGAGCAAGACCGGCGACGAGGTTTCGCATGCGCTCAACGTAGCTCGTGTCGACCTGGCCGGGCGTCTCGCGTGCGCAGCCGGCGTTGAGGAAGAACAGGCGTTGTGCGAATTCCAGCGGATGCACCCAGCTCTGCATGCGTGGATTGATCCAGACGCCGGAGGACGAATCGCCGATCCCGATCAGGTGCACATGGCAATCCCATACCCGGGCCGCATCGATCCCCTCCCACGCGGCACGCACCAATTCGTGGTTCGCCAGTTGCGGCGGCATGGCGGCCTTGCAGGGATTGAACAGGCCTTGTTCGGGCCAGACATATGCGCCAGCGCCGGCGGTGACCGCCATCGCTGCGGTCCCGATCAGAAAAGTGCGGCGGTTCATTCGCATTCGCTATGGGCCTTCGTATCCGATCAATGATACGTGGCCAGCAAGCCCGGCGGCTTGAAACGGGGCTGTTCAGCGAGCGCGCTTGCCGACGAGTTGCCGCAGGCGCCGATGCGCATGGCAACGCGCACGGCAACGATATTGTGACCGGGCCAACGTCTCCGTATACTGCGCGCGCTAGTGCGCCGGCGCTCTTGAAGCGCGGCGATGTGCCCCCAAGTTGGCACGGCGATGGGCGGTACACGGGAATGAACCCCGCTCGGCGTATCGGCTCTAACCCTGGATTTCTTTCGCCTACGGAGCAGTCATGAAGCGCATTTTCCTGTTCGTCGCCACCAATCTTGCGGTGTTGGTGGTGTTGAGCATCGCGATGAAGCTGCTCGGTCTGGAGCAGGCGTTGGCCGGCACCGGCTTCAATACCGGCGCCATGCTCGTCATGGCCGCAGTGCTGGGTTTCGGCGGCGCCTTCGTTTCCCTGGCCATGTCCAAGTGGATCGCGAAGCGCTCGACCGGAGCGCATGTGATCGACGTGCCGCGCGACCAGACCGAACGCTGGCTGTTCGATACCGTGCAGGGGCAGGCAAGAGCCGCGGGCATCGGCATGCCGGAGGTGGCGATCTACGATGCACCGGACGTCAACGCCTTCGCCACCGGCATGAAGCGAGACAACGCCTTAGTGGCGGTGAGCACCGGTTTGCTGCAGCGCATGTCGCGCGAAGAGGCCGAAGCGGTCCTCGGCCACGAAGTCAGCCACATCGCCAACGGCGACATGGTGACCCTCACGCTGATCCAGGGCGTAGTCAACACGTTCGTATTCTTCCTGGCGCGCGTGATCGGGTATCTGGTCGACCGCGTCGTTCTCAAGAACGAGCGCGGATACGGCATCGGCTATTTCGTCACCACCTTCGTCGCCGAGATGCTGCTCGGCATTCTGGCGACCATCATCGTGTTGTGGTTCAGCCGCCGGCGCGAATTCCGTGCCGATGCGGGCGGGGCGAAGCTGGCGGGGCGCGAAAAGATGATCGGGGCATTGCAGCGCCTGCAGGCGGTACACGAGGAAAGCACGCTGCCGGCGCAGATGAAAGCGTTCGGCATTCGCGGCGGCGGTACGATGGGGCGGCTGTTCATGAGCCACCCGCCGCTCGAAGAGCGCATCGAGGCACTGCGCGGGGCGGCCCGGCCGATCGCGAACGAGTGGGGTGGGTAAGCCCTGGCCCGAAGCCTGGCCCCTTTTCGGTGATCGGTATCCGCCCGCGTAGCCGCGATACGGGTGCAATTTCGCCGGGAGCCGAAAAGGGTTAGCGAAAAACGGGGTTGCGCACGTCGCCGCTGATCGCGACGTTGCCCTGCGCGACCACGGTCCCGCGCGGTCCCACCTGGATGCCGAGCCGCCCGGCGAGCTCCCCCTTGGGCTGGATTTCGAAGCCGCCAGCTGCGCTCATCGAATCCGAGGCGATGCGAAACTGCTGGAACGAAGCGCGGTTGGCGTTCACCGCCACGACCCCGCTGATCGTGTTGTAACGCGTTCTGCCGCCGCGCACGCCTTCGCGGCCCGCGGCCTGGGCGGCGCGCACCAGGTCGACATTTTCGATCGCGCCTCGATTGCCGCTGAAGGTGAATTCGACCCGCGCCTGGTCGAACAGCGTTTCGAGCCGCTCGGCGCGCAAGCCGAACGTGCCTTTGAGATCTCCGTTTCCGGTAACCGAGACGCCGTTGGCGAACAGCCCGACCAGCGGCTCCAGGCTCAGGTTGTCGACATAGAAGCGGCCGTCCACGGCGATCGGGCCGGCATAGCGCGCCTGACCGTTCGCCTTGAACTTGCCGCCGAACACGCTGCCCTCGGCCTGGATATCGCGCAGCTCCGTCGGCGTCACCGTTGCGGTCAGCTCCAGGTCCTCGAACACATAGCCTGGACCGAGCGGCGGCGTGAAGCGCGAGCCGCGCATGCTGACGCTCGCGCCCTCGGCTTGCGGAACGATATCCGCGCTCAAGGAGCCGTCCGCGAGACTCAGCCGCGCCTTGGTCAAGGCGCCGTCGGCGCCGAACGCCAGCTCGGCATTCACGCTGAGCGGCTCCATGCCGCGCAGCGTGAGCCGCGCGCCGCGCACGGAAACCCGTTCGACGGCGGCGCGCGCAGGCGCCGCTGGCGCCCGCACCCATCCGAGCACTCGGCCGAGCGCATCTTGTGCGAGCGAAGGCGATTGCAGCTCCACCGAATCGATTCGCTTGCTATCCGAGATCAGCTGGCCGATCCCCATGGAGACGATCACGGCCGGTATGCGGATGTCCTGTTGCGCGCCCACGACGACATTTTCGAGTGTCAGCCCCGGGGACGGGAACAGCGAGTAGTGCATCTTGCCGATCGTCACCGTTTCGCCCACACGCTCGGCTGCGATTTTCTCCGCGCTCGCCACCCAGGGCGTGAGCGGCATGAACTGCAGTAGCGCGACCGCCACCCCCAGCAGGACCAAGGCCGCGATCGCCACTGGCAGGAGGATCTTGCGCGGCTTTCTGGGCTGCGCCAACGCCTGCGCCGCCGCTTCTTCCTGTGCGATTCGAGCACGAACCTCGGCGGCCGCCTTGGCTCGCTCCTGCGCTTCCTTGCGCACCCGGATGTCGGCCTCGAGCTCGGCCTGCTGGCGTGCCTTCAGCTCGCCATCGACGCGCTGCTGGATTTCGGTGGCGGATTTTTCGGCGAATTCGCGCTGCTGCATGACGCGCGCCACCGCTTCCATCTTGGCGCGGTCTTCGGCGGCCGCACGTGCTCGGCGCTCGTCTTCCATGCGGGCGATGAGCTTCGCGCGCACCGTCGCTTCGCGCGCCATGCGCGCTTCCATCTGCTCGCGGGCGCGCTTCTCCGCTTCCAGCCGCTCCTCGGCTTCCTCGCGGATCTTGCGCGCCTGCTCGGCCTTGTGCTCGGCATCCTCGAGCGCCTTGCGGGCGGCATCGCTGTTGTCCACCGCAAGCGCTTGCGAGCGGCGCTCCGCCTCTTCGCGTGCACGGCGCTCGGCCTCGAGCTGTGCCTCCATGTCCGCGCGCGCTCGCGCCTCGGCCTCCTCGCGTGCCGTGCGCTCGGCGGCGGCCTTCGCCTCGGCTTGCTCGCGCGCCTGGCGCTCGGTCTCGATACGGGCCTCGATCTCCTTGCGCTCCTCGTCCAGGCGCTGCTGCATCGCCTGGCGCTCGGTTTCGTCGCGTAGCTTGCGCTCGGCCTCCTCGCGTGCGAGCCGCTCCACTTCCTCCTTCGCCCGGCGCTCGCTTTCCTCGCGTGCGCCCTTCTCGACCTCGATGCGGGCTTCGGCTTCCGTGCGCGCGAGCTTCTCGGCATCGGCACGCGCCTCGGCCTGCTCGCGCGCGAGCCGTGCCGCCTCGAATTTCGCTTCCGCCTCCTGCCGTGCCTCGCGTGCCGCGAGCGTCTGCGTCTGCGCTTCTTCCCGCGCCAGGCGCTCGGCTTCTTCGCGCGCACGGCGTTCGGACTCCGCCTTGGCCTCGGCTTCGGCACGCGCAGCGCGCTCGGCCTGCACGCGAAGCTCGGCCTCCTCGCGTGCGTGGCGCTCGGCTTCCTCG
>JBOIEI010000231.1:0-6429 GCA_050741055.1 Burkholderiales bacterium
CGCTGCGAGCTGCGCCATGCGCACGCCCGCTTCTGCGGCGCGGCCCGCGTGCATGCGCTTTTCCATGCCGCCGCCGGCGCCGCTCGCGAACGCCTTGGTGCCCGACGCGCAAGCACATGCAAGGCAGAGCGCGGTGAACATCTGCTCCGCAGGCAGCCGCATGACCATCGCAGCCGCGACTGCGGCACCGAGCGGACCGGCCACGGCGGTCTTGTGATAACCGCGCCGCGCGGGCCTCACGCCCATTGCGAGGCCCACCCGGTTGAGCGTCTCGTAACCCGAGACGATGCCGAGCAGCAGGCGCTCGCCGTCGGCGTCGACGGCCTCCGCCGCGGCCAGTGCGGCCGGGACGACGATGGCGCCGGGATGGACGATCGCTTCGTCGAGGTGATCGTCGAGCTCGAAGCCGTGCGCCGCCGTGCCATTGCACAGTGCCGCCGCAGGCGCGGGGACCGGCTGCCGGTGACCGACGATGGTGCTGCGCCCCTTCGCTTCTTCGGCCAGCACTTCGGCGGCCATGATCTGCGACCACGGTTCGGGTGCGCCGAAAAGCGTGCAGCCGAGCGTATCGAGCAATGCCCATTGCGCGGCTTGCGCCGTGCTCGGCGGAAGGCCGGACAACGTGAGCGCATGCAGGAAATCGGTGAGGACGCGCGTCGGGCTGGGCATTGCTTTCGGTTCCGGAAGAGGATCGGTTTCGGGCGGGCCGCCCCGATGGGGGCGATCCGCTTCCCTGGCGAATTCTATAGTCGGGCGATCAATCGCGCGGAATGCCGAACGAATCCACCGCGACGCGCCGCCCGTTCTTGTACTTCGCGCCCACCAGCTCGCCCTTGTGGAACTTGTAGCGAATGAACCGCCCCTGGCCCTGTGGCGGCGTCAGGTCCAGACTCACGCTGTCGTCGGGTCTGGGACGCATGCAGCAGTTGTTGTGACGCGGGTTGGCGGCGCGTCCCCAGGAGTCGTCGCCGATGTACAACGGCGCCATCGGCGGCAGGTCGCGCCGCGGAATGCGGGCGTAATCGAGCTCGGTGAAGTAGTCGCCGTAGTTCGGCCCGTTCGCTTGACCATCGTCATCCGGCGTGACGATCTTGCGCAGCCTGCCGATCGCCCTGCGCCAGGCCCTGAGCGCCGCATCGTCGCCGCTGGCTTCGCGATCGACACCGGCCGGATGCGCGAGCTTGAAGCGTGGCACGGCCTTCACCGCCGGATTCGATGCGGCCCACAGATCGTAGGCCTCGTGCGCGACGTCGCCAAAGGCAACGATGGCCTGGAGCGCGCCGCCCTCGAGCAAGCGATCGTAGAGGCGATGCCGTGCTGCCGCGATGGCAGCATTGGTTCTGAGAGCGCGAAGGCCCTTCGATCTTGCGCCCGGACGCATTGCGACGGCAAATGCGTTGACCAGCGCGTACGAGCGTGTGAGCCCCAGCTTGGTCAGAAAGCCCTGCGTCTTCTGGCCGGAATCGCCGATCAGGGTGCGACGGGCGAATGGCAGGCATTCCGAAGGCCCGGGATCGGACGCGATGCCCAGCACGCGGGCCGTGCCATCCAGGCGACCGCGATAGAGCACGGGCCCGAACGCGTACCAGAACGTCGTGCTATCGCCCACCTCGACTTCATAGTCGGGCGTGGCATCCATCAACGCCTGCACGTCGGCGCTGGGGCCCGCGTCGAACTCGGCCAGCTCGGCGCCGGCGATGGGCTGCAGCACCGATCGAACGAGCTCGAGCGCCTCGCCATCGAGCTTGCCTGCGAGACGCGTGCGGTTGGCGATCCGGAGTGAAACGACCGAGCGTCGAAACTTGCCTTCAAGGCGTTTGCGATCCGGGTCTGCGCTGAGCCGCCATGTCCGATCGCCTATTGCAAGCGTGCCTCGGGTCGCATTGCGCATGCGGATGACCGCTTCAGTCGCATCGAAGCCGGCCCCGGTGGCCCGATAGTAGCCGGCGGCTCCGATCGTCGATGGTGCGGCCATGATTGTCTCCGTGCCTAACTGTTTCGCGCGATCGTTAGGCGTCGGCGTTGGCGCACGACGTCGTTCGAAAAGCCCACGATATCGATCTCGCGAGCCTTCGCCGGTATGCGCACGCGCTTGCGACCGTTACTCCGGACGGCGATCGGAGGACCTGAGGGGTGTCCGTCGACATAGACGTCGAGCTGGTCGTGGCCTTCGGTCCTGACTTCCAGCGTACGCCCGATACGCTTCACGTCCAGGCGCGTGCGCGGCTGGGCGGCGAGGATTTCGCCGCAGTGCTCGATCAGGTCCCGGTTGGCTCGGAACACATCGTTGCGGGTGATTTCATAGGGCTGACCGGGAACGCCCGCGTCCTCGATCAACGTGCCGTCGGCATCCCCGCAGCGCACGGCGCGCCGTACCGACAGGGTGAAGCGAACGCCTGCGGGCAAGGCAGGCAGCGGTTGCTCGGCGGCTTCCAGCGCGGCGCGCAGATCGTCGCAATCCCAGACGTTGGCCCCGCCCGCGCCGGTTGCCTCGCCAATGCACACCAGCGCGCCGATGCGGTTGTCGACGATGCCGGCGCTGAACAGATCGCCCGAGGAGTAGGTGTTGGCGTCCACCACCACGACCACCGGACCGCTGTAGTGCTGGCCGACGTCGTTGCAGCGCTCGTAGGGCGTGATCGGCAAGTGGCTCGAATACGGTTCACCCGTCGATTCGGCCGCGAACAGCGATTCGGTCCAGGGCGCCAGCTCCGACTGATTGAAGGCTGCGCGCGCCATGGCAGCGGTCGTGGCCGTCGCGCGCAGCGCGAACTTGGTCGGGCTGACCGCAAGGGGCGTAAAGAGCTGCAGAAGACGCTCGGCCGCCCAGATGAAACCGCCCGGATTGGCGCGCAAGTCGATGATCAGCCCGCGTTGCGGGAGACCTCGCAACAGCGCGATGGCCGCTTCGAGGAACGCCTGGTCGTCGTCCACATCGAAGCTCCAGATGCGCAGGTAGCCGAACCGGCCGTTGCGGGTGGCAACGGTGCGTGCCGTCAGGAAGTCCGCAAACGCCGCAGCACTTCGGGCCGCGCGACCTCGTCGGGGCTGTCGTTCGGCGCGCCACAGACCGTAGTTGAACCGGTACTTCTTAGCGCGCCGGATCGCTTCGGCAGCCGGATTGATCCCGCGCCGGCTTCGTGTTGCCAACGTCGCGCTGCTCGCCATGGGCGAACGCTGCGGATCGAAACCTTCCCAGCCGAGGCGAATCTCGCGCGCCTTGCCCGTTCTGTCCCGGTAGCCCAGAACGACCCACTCCTCGTCGGGCGGCGGTGCGTATTCGAGCGCGCGGAACGTCAGTGATTCGAGCGCACGCGCTCGCCGCGAATCGGGACGCCCTCCCGTCTCGCTTTCGGCGTGAAGATCGACGGCCCGATCGAAGGGAATGCCGTTCCAGTAGTCGATCGTGACGCCCGCGACGAAGTGCGGATCCCGCACCGAGCGCCGGTCGACTTTCGACACGACATACGCGCGTTGGCCATCCTGCACATACGTTTCGACCAGAAACGGCAGGCTCGCCACCGATTCGTTGACCGACCACGGCCCCTTGTACTGCGTGTGCGCATCGCGCAACCGGTTCATGAGCATCGTCAGGCTGCGATGGAACTGCAGATCGCTCAGCGTCGGAAGCTGCGTGCGCAGGTGCTCGAGCCCGCGGATTACGTCGAAGCCGTAGAGCGAGCGCTTGAGCGGCAGATGCACGTAGACACCGTTCAGCACCTGGGTGAGCGCATCGATGATGTCGAGCCGCTCGCCCCACGTCAGCGGCTTCAATGCCATGCTGGCCATGGGACGCGCGTGCGTTGCAGCGCGCTTGCGAGGGGTGGATGAGCGCCTCGCGGCGCGGGTGCCGTCGCGTGTTCGCGTGCTCATGAATAGAACTCCGCGAGCCCGTCCAGAAGCCCGGCATGGAAGCCGCGTCCCCGGATGGACTTCAGGAAGCGCTTGTCATGCGTGAGCGACGGCAAGGGCGGGATGACGATCTTGTCTGCGACCTTGGAGAGATCGCCCGCCATGGGAAGTGCTACGCCGGGCATGTCGAGCACGAGCTCCAAGGGTGCGTCCGGGGCGTCCAACGGACCTGCGTAAGCGCGCCGGCGGGCCTCCGAGCGTTCGAGCGCGGTAACGGGATCCTTGCGCACCGCATCGAGCCGTCTGGTGATGTCTTTCCAGGTCCATCCGGCAGCGGGATCGTCGGGATTCGCAATGGCGAAGCGGCGCCGCTTGCCGCAAACCGTGATGGGACTCGTCGGTGTGAGGCCGGGTGCGGTCATCAGCTTCGCATCGCCATAGCGCGGAACGCCGCCGTAGACGACCAGCATGATTTCGCGTTCGGTCGACTCGACGATCTGGGTCCAGACGCTTTGGCTGCGGTTCGCTCGCACGACCGTCAGGTCGCCGAAGGCGCCGGCGGTGAGTCGGCCGATCGTCTTCTTCCAACAGCGCGACAGCGCATCGCCCGGGTTCATCGTCACCATGGCGACCAGATCCCGATCGCTCAATCCCAGGTCCAGTTTCCGGCTGGCGAGCTTCGCGACCTTCAGCTCGCCCTGCACGTTCTTGGTGCCCGACGGTCCCCAATCGGAGCCGAGGCAGACCGAGATCTCCTGCTTGCGTGCACTGGCGATGTCTGTGGTCGTGCCATAGAGCCAGAGATTCGAAAACGGCGACCAGGCCAGGGTGCCTGCCTTGCTTTTCGCCCAGCGCTGCCACTCGGATGCGTCGATCGCATTGCAGTGGATCCCGATGAAGGTCTTGTCCAGGCAGCCGGCATTGGCGGCATCGACGAATTCGCGCACGACCAGTGAACCGACCTGGCCTTCGGCGCAGTGGTAGATGAATCCTGCGCCGCGCTTTTGCGCCTGTGCCATCTTGCCGAGCTCGAGGGGCTTTTTGGTAAGCGCCGAGGTATAGATGAGATTGCGATCGGTACTGCCAGCCGTCTCGTCGTCGACATTGCGCAGGACCTGGACGTGCTTCCGGTTCGCCGTGGGCCAACCCTGTACGGCCGTCGTTCCGCCCACCAGGGCGCGCAACTGGACGTGCGCAAGGACTGCTTCCGGCTCCGCCTGCACCAGCGCATTGGCGGGCCAGCTGATCGACGACTGGTAGCTGGCGGCGCGCGTCCAGCTGTCGTGGTGGGCAAACGCAATCTTCTGCCTGGGTTCGGTCCACAGGGACAGCGTGTTGTAGCCGATGTGGTTGTGCAGGTCGATCAGGCCGGGCAAGACGAAGGCGTCGCCGACATCGACCAGCGGCGCGTCCGCGAAACCGCTGGGTGCAGGAGTGCCTTGCTTCGTGACCGTTTCGATCGTTCCGCTGTCGTCTATGAAAACGCGGCCCTTGAATACGGCATCCGGATCGGCTCGATCGAGCGCTACGATGCGTCCAGCGACGACCAGCGTCATGAAGACCTCGGATACGCAGGCAATGTCCTAGCATAGAACCGATCGGCCGCTTCCGAAGTGGAATTGTTGTCGTTTCGGAAGACGAAGGACGCCCGTCGCACGCGCGCAAGGCCTCCTGTGCCTGCTTGAGCAGCGTGTCGTCGCGAATGGTCTTGACCAGGCACGGCACGCCGCCGACGTTCACGGGATCGACCGCGAGATCCAAAGCGCTCTCTTCGCCCACGCGTCATCAGAACGGCTTGCCGAGGTAGAAGTACCAGCTGCTGTTCCCGTCTGCGGCCCGGCCGTATCCAAGATAAACCGGGCCCAGCGGACTATCGGCTGCAATGAAGAGGAGGGCCGATTTCAAGAGGCCTTCCGGACTGCCGGGAACGAGTGGATTGCCGACTTTGCCGAACTCGATCGCGGCGCCTCCATACGCGCCTTCCAGCAGGGTTCCACGCAATATGCGCCGGTAGTAGGTGAGCCGGCCATACTTCAGCTTCTCGCCGAGGAGCTGGCCCGTGGCATAGCCGGATTGCTGCCCCAGACCTCCCCACTGGAACAGGTCGTATCGCGGCAAAGGGTCGCCTCCGATCTTGCCCCCGAATTTCATTGCGATCTGAACCGTATGCTCTCCGAACGAGTATGCGAACGACCCGTCGGTGTCCCACTTCGCATTGGCAACGTCGGCGCCCAGCTGCGGCGTCGAGCGGAAGACACTTGCACCATAACGCCAGCCCGAACGGGCGAAGTGCACGCTATCGAGTTGATCCAGCAACAGCCTCGCGGTGACCGCACCTTGCGTGACTCGCGAATCGCCGGGCGAGAGAGATTGCGGGCCGGTATCGAGCTCGGGATCGAGGACGCCGGCTTTCACTCCGATGCGGACCTCGCCGTAGTGACCGATCAAGGCGCCCAGGTCGATGCCGGCAAGCGCGGAGGCGATGTCGTAGCTGGCGACCCGCCGCTGCCCTTGGTAGAGGTCCGCCGTTCTGCGCTCGAGGGCGGCAAGCGGCGCGATGAAGAATTGTCCTTCCGC
>JBOIEI010000232.1:0-3600 GCA_050741055.1 Burkholderiales bacterium
CCATGACGGTGGCCGAGAAGTATCCCATCGACAAGGTGTTCGAATGCCGCAGCGTCTTTCGCACCGAGGATTGCGAGCACCCGGGCGTGCGTATGGTCATGGAACAGGCAGAGGTGAACCTCGCCGGTCCGGTGCGAGTGCTTTCCGACGGCGGTTTCGCACAGCGCTATCCGCGCCTTTTCATGACCCCGGCGCAGGCCCGTGCCGCCTTCCAAAGCAAGGGCTGGTCGACGGTCGCCGCCTTCCAGACACGCAATCCGATGCACCGTTCGCACGAGTATCTGGCCAAGATCGCAATCGAAATCTGCGACGGCGTGCTGGTGCATTCGCTCCTGGGCAATCTCAAGCCGGGGGACATCCCGGCCGAGGTGCGTACGCGCGCGATCGGCACTTTGCTCGACAAGTATTTCGTGGCCGATACCGTGCTGCAATCGGGCTATCCCCTCGACATGCGCTACGCGGGTCCGCGGGAAGCGCTGTTGCACGCGCTGTTCCGGCAGAACTACGGCTGCGCCTACCAGATTCTCGGCCGCGACCACGCCGGAGTCGGCAGCTACTACGGTCCGTTCGACGCGCATCGCATCTTCGACGAAATCCCGCGGGATGCGCTGGAAACTAAACCGTTGAAGATCGACTGGACGTTCTGGTGCTATCGATGCGGCGGCATGGCCTCGGACCGCACCTGCCCGCATGCATCCGAAGACCGGCTGCTGCTATCCGGCACGAAGCTTCGCAAGATGCTTTCCGAGGGCGCGCCGGTCCCGGCCGAGTTCAGCCGGCCCGAGGTGCTGGACATTCTGCGTGAGTATTACTCCGGGCTCGATGAAAAGGTCGAGGTGAAGCTGACGGGACACTCGGCACGCTGACCCGTGTAACCCTCATGTCAATACCCCCGGTCGATGTCGATCAGATCGAGCAACGGCTGTCCGCATCGCAGCCGGCGGATATTTTCCGCGATGGGCTCGATCGCAGTCTGCGGATTGGTGAGCCCGGCGATGTGCGGGGTCAAGCGCACGTTGGGATGGATCCAGAGCGGATGGTCGGCCGGCAAGGGCTCTTGCTCGGTCACATCGAGGAAAGCGCCCGCGACCTGACCGCTATCCAACGCCTGCAGCAAATCCGCTTCGACAACGAGCCCGCCCCGGGCCATATTGACGACGTAACTGCCGCGCGGCAGCAAGGACAGCGTACGCGCGTTCAGTATCCCCGCCGTGGCCGCTGTCTGCGGCAAGGCGACGACCAGTATTTCGGTTTCGCGGAGAAAGCGCGGCAGGTCGTCGGCGCCATGCAGGCACTCGATGCCCGCCATGTGCTTTCGGGTGCGGCTCCAGCCGAGCACGTTGAAGCCCAGCGCCGCCAGTTTGCGCGCGCAATCCGCGCCGTTGGCACCCAGGCCCATGACCCCGACCCGTCGCGACCTCGTGTGCGGGAGCGGCAGTTCCTGCCAGCGCCGCTCGCGCTGAAAGCGCTCGTAAACATCGAAGCGGCGGTGGAAATGCAGGACCGCATAGAGCGCGTATTCGCTCATCTGCTCGATCATGTTGCGGTCGACCAGACGCGCGATCGGTACGGCGCGCGGCAGATCGGGATCCGATAGCAGGTGATCGACGCCCATGCCGAGCGAACAGATCAGCTCGAGCCGCGGGAACGTCGCCAGCAACCCGTGCGGCGGTTTCCACGCCAGGACGACGTCGACGTCGGCGGGGCTGCCCCCTTCGGGATGGATTCGAAAGTCAACGCCCGCAATACGCTCACGCAGTAGGCGACCCCACTCGGCCGCCTCATCGCTGCGCGGCGTAACCAGTAGGACCGCGCCCATTGCCCCGTTCTATCCGCGCACGGGCTGGGTCGCTCGCGCGTCCGGGATGGCATCCGCCTGAGTGTCCGATCCTGCTGCGTCCGGCTTGGCCGCCGCATCGGCATGTTCGTCAGGCGAATCGGCTTCCGCCGACATCATGCCTTCTCCGGCGCTGGCTGAACGTTCGTCACGCAGAGTCCGTTCCGAAGCCGGAGCGCTTTCGACCAGCGCCCCCAGATCCTCCAGCGCGGGCAGCTCCTCCAGCGATCGCAAGCAAAGGTCGTCCAGGAACTGCCGGGTCGTGGCGTAGAGCGCAGGACGTCCAGGCACCTCGCGGTGCCCGATTACTTCGATCCAGCCACGCGCCTCGAGCGCCTTGACGATGTTGGTCGATACCACGACCCCGCGCACTTCCTCGATATCGCCGCGCGTGACCGGCTGCCGATAGGCGATGATCGCCAGCGTTTCCAGCACGGCCCGGGAGTATCTGGGCGGCTTCTGCGGGTTCAGGCGATCGAGAAACCCCTGCATCTCGGGCTTGGCTCGAAAGCGCCAGCCGCTTGCCACGCTCACCAGCTCCACGCCCCGACCTGCCCATTGCAGGCGGATGTCTTCGAGCAGGCGGCGCAAGGTCTCGGCGCCGAGATCCTGGTCGAAGAGCCGGCGCAGCTCATTGACCGATATGGGCTCTTGCGCCGTCAACAGCGCCGCCTCGAGAACGTTTTTGGCCCGGTCGATGTCCAGCCCCGCCTCGTCCGGGGGCTCGGCGGATGATTGCTCTGGGATGAAATCCAAGCTGTTCAAGCAGCCTCCAACTCGTTGCCGTCTCCGGTGAGACGCACGTAGATCGGCGAGTAGGCCTCCTGTTGCGTCACGTCCACCAGCCCCTCGCGAGCAAGCTCCAGGATGGCAAGCAACGTGACCACCAGTTCGCCCAACCCCGCGGCTGCATCGAAGAGCGATTCGAATGCGACGAACTGGGCGCCGCGAAGCGCACGCAGCACCCGGGTCATACGTTCCCTGACCGAAAGCTGTTCGCGCGTGATCCTGTGGTGCTGGGTGATTTTCGCACGCGCAACGATGCCGAGCCACGCCTCGCGCAGATCCTCGGGCCTCACTTGCGCCAGGCGCTGCGGCGAGACGTTTTCGATCCAGACCTGCACGAGCTGAAAATCGCGCCCGGCTTGCGGCAACTCGTTGAGCTTCTGCGCGGCGAGCTTGATTCTCTCGTATTCCATCAGGCGCCGAACCAGCTCCGCTCGCGGATCGTCCGCCTCGTTCTCCGCGGCTTTCGGCTTCGGTAGCAGCATCCGCGACTTGATCTCGATCAGCACGGCCGCCATGAGCAGATACTCGGCCGCAAGCTCGAGCTGATTGGCCCGCATCATATCGACGTAGACGAGATATTGTGCCGTGAGCTTAGCCATCTGGATGTCGAGCACATCCAGATTGTTCTTGCGTATGAGGTAGAGCAGCAGGTCGAGTGGGCCTTCGAATGTTTCGAGAAAGACTTCGAGCGCGTCGGGAGGGATGTAGAGATCCTCGGGAACCGCGAGAATCGGCTCGCCGTGGATTCGGGCGATGGGGACAGCCTCGGCGTGCGCAGTCATGCGCGAAATTTTACTTCATGTTCGAGCTCGCAGGACCGCGACCCGTTTCAAGTCGGGAGGGCTCGACCTGGCTGGATTTCTCAGGCGGCGTGTCTTCAGTTCGGACTGTCTCAGAACAGATGGGCAATCCCGAACGAACGCGCCAGGAACTCGAAGTGTTGCGCCAGACTCACGTGGCGCTGAGGTCCGTCG
>JBOIEI010000233.1:0-3884 GCA_050741055.1 Burkholderiales bacterium
ACTATGCCACGCAGAGCACCCACAAGGTGCTGTCGGCGTTCTCGCAAGCCTCCATGATCCATGTCAACGACCCCGGATTCGACGAGCACCTGTTCCGGGAGAACTTCAACATGCACACCTCCACCAGCCCGCAGTACAGCATGATCGCGAGCCTCGACGTGGCGCGCAAACAGGTTGTGATGGAAGGCTACAAGCTGCTTTCGCGCACGCTCTCGCTCGCCCGGGAGCTGCGCTCGCAGATCAACGCCACCGAAACCTTCCGCGTGCTCGAGCTCGACGACCTGCTTCCCGACGAGGTGCGCCACGACCGCATCCAGCTCGATCCGACCAAGGTGACGGTCGACATCTCGCGCTGCGGCTATACGGTGGAAGAGCTGCAACAGGAGCTGTTCGACCGCTACAACATCCAGGTGGAAAAGTCGACCTTCAATACCCTGACCCTGCTGCTCACCATAGGCACCACGCGCAGCAAGGTATCGCGGCTTTACGATGCTCTGATGCGCATCGCGCGCGAGGGCCGGGTGCAGCGCCGGCTCTACCAGACGCCCAACCTGCCTGCCTTCTCCCGGCTGCGCTACCTGCCGCGGGATGCGTACTACTGCGGCGGCGAAATGCTGCCGCTGATCGACGAAAAGGACCATGTCAACCGGGCGCTCAACGCACGCGTGTCGGCCGATCAGATCGTGCCCTATCCGCCCGGAATACCGGTGCTCGTTCCCGGCCAGGTGATCAACGCCGAGATCATCCAGTTCCTGCTCGGGCTGCTGCGCGCGCAGCGTCGCACCGAGCTGCACGGCATCGTCTACGACGGCTACCTGCCCTGCGTGCGGGTGTTGAAAGCGGACGAAGAGCACGGCCTGAAGCGCCTGGGGCGCAGAGCGTGAAGCGCCTGGAGCGCAGAGCGTGAAGCGCCAGGGGCGCAGAGCGTGAAGCGCCAGGGGCGCAGGGCATGAAGCGCCAGGGGCGCAAGGGCACCTGAGCGCCGCTCTTGCGCCGCAATGGCGATTCGGCTAAATGTAGCGGTTTTACGTCGGAGCGATCCGGGTGCAGCCATGTCCCATGTGATGAACACGTATGCGCGTCAACCACTCGCGTTCACGCGCGGCGAAGGAGTCTTTCTGATCGACGCCGCCGGCAAGCGCTACCTCGATGCGCTCGCCGGGGTGGCGGTCGTGAGCGTGGGCCATTGCCATCCGAGGCTCGTCAAGGCGATCGCGGATCAGGCCCACAACCTCATCCACACCTCCAACATCTTCTCGATCACCCTGCAGGAACGCCTCGCCGATCGGCTGTGCGCCCTGGCCGGCATGGACAACGTGTTCTTCTGCAATTCCGGGGCCGAAGCGAACGAAGCGGCGATCAAGCTGGCGCGGCTTTACGGCCACAAGAAGGGCATCGAGGTCCCGACCATCATCGTCACCGAAGGCAGCTTCCATGGCCGTACCATGGCCACCCTGACGGCCACCGGCAGCCGCAAGGCGCAGGCGGGGTTCGAGCCGCTGCTCGCCGGCTTTGCCCGCGTCCCTTACGACGACGTAGCCGCGGTGCGTCAGGTCGCGGCCAACAACAAGAACGTGGTGGCGATGCTGGTCGAGCCGATCACCGGCGAGGGCGGGGTGAATATCCCGGCCGAGGGCTATCTGCGCGAGCTGCGGGCGATCTGCGACCAGAACGGGTGGCTTTTCATGCTCGACGAGGTCCAGACCGGGATCGGACGCACCGGCAAGTGGTTCGGCTTCCAGCACGCGGCAGTGCGTCCGGACGTGATGCCGCTCGCGAAAGGACTGGGGGGTGGCGTGCCGATCGGCGCCTGCCTGGCGGCGGGCCCCGCGGCGCAACTTTTCCAGCCCGGAAAGCACGGCTCCACGTTCGGCGGCAATCCGCTCGCGTGCGCGGCGGCCCTGGCGGTCCTCGACATCATGGAGGATGAAGGTTTGGTCGAAAGCGCGGCCAAGACCGGGGACTATCTGGTCGCACGCCTGAAGGACGAGCTCGCCGTGGTGCCGAGCGTGCGGCAGATCCGCGGACGGGGACTCATGATCGCCATCGAGCTGGACCGCCCCTGCGGGGAGCTCGTCGGCGTCGCGCTGGAGCGCGGTCTCATCATCAACGTGACTGCGGACAACGTAGTGCGGCTGGTGCCGCCGCTGGTCTTCAACATCGAACACGCCGATTTGCTCGCATCGACCCTGGTGCCGCTGCTGCGCGAGTTCACCGCCGGGACGCCGGCCCGCAGCGCGGCCTAGGATGCGGTTGTCATCGTGACCGCGCGCCATTTCCTGCAATTCAGCGACTTCGCGCGCGAGGAGATCGACCATCTTTTCCAGCGGGCACACTGGATCAAGCAGCGCTTCAAGCGTTACGAGCCGTACCGGCCGCTCACCGATCGCACGCTCGCAATGGTGTTCGAGAAGCACTCCACGCGCACGCGCGTGTCGTTCGAAGCCGGCATGATGCAGCTCGGTGGCCATGCCATCAATCTCGCCACCCGCGACACGCAGCTCGGGCGCGGCGAGCCGATCGAGGACGTGGCCCGCGTGATCACGCGCATGGTCGACATCGTCATGATCCGCACCTTCGAACAGTCGATCATCGAGCGCTTCGCCGAGTATTCGCGCGTGCCGGTCATCAACGGGCTCACCGACGAATACCATCCGTGCCAGATCCTCGGCGACGTTTTCACCTATATCGAGCACCGGGGCAGCATCCGCGGCCGCACGGTCGCCTGGGTGGGCGATTCGAACAACGTTTGCAATACTTGGCTGCAGGCGGCCGAGCTGCTCGATTTCCGCCTGCACGTGGCATCGCCCAAGGGTTACGAGATCGAGGCCGAACGGGCGCAGCGGGCGGGCGCCCATCTGCAGCGGTTCGCGGACCCGCATGACGCGGTGCGCGGCGCCGATCTGGTCACGACCGATGTCTGGACCAGCATGGGGTTCGAATCAGAAACCGAGGAGCGCAAGCACGACTTTGCCGATTTCCGGGTCGATGCCGAAATGATGGCGCTCGCGCGGCCGGATGCGGTGTTCATGCACTGCCTTCCGGCGCATCGGGGCGAAGAAGTCACCGCCGAGGTGATCGAAGGGCCCCACAGCGTGGTGTGGGACGAGGCCGAAAACCGCCTGCACACGCAGAAGGCGCTGCTGGAGTATCTCTTGATCGGCCGCGTGAACCCGGACTAGCGAGCCCGTGCACGAAGGCCGCCGCGCCGCGGGCGCGCACTTCAGGCAAGCTGCGCCGCGTGCGAATCGCATTGGCGGCACGCAGGAGCGGCTTCGCACGCGCCGCCGAATTTGCATCACCGGCAGCACCGATCGGTTTTCACAGGGATGGAAATGACGCAAAAAAAGGTAGCGAAAGTGGTTCTCGCCTATTCGGGCGGGCTGGATACATCGGTCATTCTCAAGTGGTTGCAGGACCGCTACGGCTGCGAAGTCGTGACCTTCACCGCCGACATCGGCCAGGGCGAGGAGCTCGCCCCGGCACGGCGCAAGGCGCGCCAGCTCGGCGTGAAACAGATCTTCGTCGAGGACCTGCGTGAGGAGTTCGTGCGCGACTTCGTCTATCCGATGTTTCGCGCCAATGCCCTGTACGAAGGCGAATACCTGCTCGGCACCTCGATCGCCCGGCCGCTCATCGCCAAGCGCCTGGTGGAAATCGCGCGCGAGACGGGCGCGGACGCCATCTCGCACGGCGCGACCGGCAAGGGCAACGACCAGGTGCGCTTCGAGCTGACGTACTACGCGCTCAAGCCCGACGTGAAAGTGATCGCGCCGTGGCGGCTGTGGGATTTAAACGCGCGCGCGGCGCTGGTGGATTACGCCAGGAAGCACGGCATCCCGGTTCCGGTCACGGCCAAGATGCCCTACAGCATGG
This sequence comes from Burkholderiales bacterium, assembly GCA_050741055.1. Classification (GTDB taxonomy): domain Bacteria; phylum Pseudomonadota; class Gammaproteobacteria; order Burkholderiales; family WYBJ01; genus WYBJ01. The sequence continues at coordinate 3,877 of JBOIEI010000233.1, forward strand.
ACCGTAAC
>JBOIEI010000234.1:0-12684 GCA_050741055.1 Burkholderiales bacterium
ATACACATTAGACGACATATAAGATTGCATATCCCGCCGACTGTCATCACCGGCCGGCTCATTGCTCGGCGCCCGATCGGATCAGCGCATCCGCAACGTCCTTCCGACCACCGTCGAGCGCCAGCCCGAGCGCCGTGGCGCCGGCGAGATTGCGCAGATTCAACGCGGCACCGCGTTCAGCGAGCAATAGCACGGTGTCGAGATTACCTTCCTTCGCCGCCAGCATCAGCGCAGTCGTGCCGTTCTCCGAGGAAGCGTTCACATTGGCGCCTTTGTCGAGCAGCATGCGCGCTATCTCGTCGTGGCCCTTGACCGCAGCGAACATGAGCGGCGTCCACCCCGGCGGATTCACCTCGGCGCCGCTGCCGAGCAGGTACTCGACTATCGGGCGATGGTCGCGGATGGCGGCCATCATGAGTGCCGATTCGCCATACTGGTTGCGCGCATTCACGCTCGCCTTGTGCGCCACCAGAGCTCTGGCGGCATCGAGTTTCCCGAGACTCGATGCAGTCATCAGCAAGGTGCTGCCGGTACGATCGGTCGAATCGACGTCGATACCTTTGCGGAGCAGCTCATTGATGACTGGGACGTTGCCGTTCTTCACCGCCGCCAGCATCGCTTGGTAGGAATCGGCCGCATGCGCCACACCGGTGCTCAGAAATCCGAAAATAACTACAATATTATTGATAAATAACAAGATAGACTTAGAATGCATGAAATAATCTATTGAAATTTGCAGTTGTAGCGACACAGAGCTGCCGCAGCGACTCGCCACGCACTTGGGCGATCGCCTCGGCGACGTGGCGCACGAAGGCGGGCTCGTTGGTCTTGCCCCGATGCGGTACCGGTGCCAGGTAGGGCGAATCGGTTTCGACCAGCATCCGCTCCAACGGTACCTGCATCGCCACTTCACGCAGCGCCGCGGCATTGCGAAACGTCACGATGCCCGAAAAGGAGATGTAGAAGTTCATCGCCATGGCGCGGGAGGCGACCTCCCAGGACTCGGTGAAGCAATGCATCACGCCGCCCGCTTCCGCAGCACCCTCCTCGTCCATGATGCGCAGCAAGTCCTCGGCCGCCTGCCGGCAATGGATGATGAGCGGCTTTCCCAGCGCACGCGCGACGCGAATGTGGCGCCGAAAACGCTCCCGCTGCGGCTCGAGGTCGCCGGCGGCGCGGTAGTAATCGAGCCCGGTCTCCCCGATCGCGACCACGCGCTCCTCGCTGCCCGCCGAGCACAGTTGAGATTCGCTCGGCTCCGCGCCGGTGTGATCGGGGTGAACTCCGGCACTGGCGAAGATGTTCGGATGGCTGCGAGCGAGCTTCAAGATGCGCGGAAAGTCTTCCAGGTTCACGCTCACGCACAAGGCATGCGTGACGCCGTTGGCGGCCATGCGCTCGAGCACCCCTGCGATATCTGCGGCGAGCTCCGGAAAATCGATATGACAATGCGAGTCGACGAGGCTCGCGTCCGACGGGATGTTCATGCCGAGACCGCGTTGCGTGCCAGGGCTTGTCGATACGCGATCAGCATATGCTCGACGAACAGGCGCGCATTCAAGGGATGGTTCACGTGCCGCTGCTGGGCGAGCAAGCTTCGGTGCAGCCGGGTCGCCTGGATCGGCTCCAGCAATTGGGCAACGCCGGCCGCGATCGGTTCCATGTCGCGATGATAGCGGGCGCGTCCGCAGAAACGGATCTGGACGAGGTCGAAGGTCCAGGTCTGCAACCACGACAACACCTGTGCCGGCGGGAGGTCGCGGTACAGGTCGGCGATTCGCACCGGATCGGCATCAGGCGCGGCAAGCGCGCGCAGAAAGCCGGCCCGGCGCGACCAGACAGGATCCTCGGCGATCGAGACCGCGGCCAGCGGCGCGCCGCCCGCCAGGGCGAGAACCAGCTCGGGGTCGTCGCATTGCGCATTGGCTGCGAGCCAGGCCCGCGCGATAGCTGGATCGTCGATACGCACGGGCACGAGCTGACAGCGGCTGCGCACGGTGGGCAGCAGAAGCGCGGGCCGGTGCGAAACGAGCAGGAAGACCGTCCGTAGCGGCGGCTCCTCGAGGCTCTTGAGCAGCGCGTTCGAAGCCGCGACGTTGAGCGCCTCGGCCGGATGCACGACGATCGCCTTGCCCGCATCGCGATGCGCCGTGATCGACATAAGATCGGACAGCCCGCGGACCTGGTCGACGGTGATCGCGTTCGAGCGCTTGGGCGCTGGCCGCGTCTTCGGCTCGGCATCATCGTCTTCGGCCGCCGGCTCCACCAGCGCGAAATCCGGATGCGAGCCGGCCGCGAGCCAGCGGCAACTTTCGCATTGGTTGCAGGCGCGCCCATCGGGCTGCGGCGCATCGCACAGGTACGCCGCGGCCAGAGCTAGCGCGAGCTCGCGCTTGCCGCAGCCCCGCGCGCCCGCAAGCAGCAACGCATGCGCACCGTGAGCGAGCGCTGCACGGCTGAGCTCCCAGGCGGACTTCTGCCAGTCGTACACGGTGTAGCTCATCGTAGCCAGTCGATCGCCGCAAGCTGCGCCTCGATTTCCGCCATCGACCGCGATGCATCGATGATACGGAATCGGTCCGGGTCGCGCGCCGCACGCGCGAGGTAGCCCTGGCGGACGCGCTCGAAGAACGCCTGCTCCTGCGATTCGAAGCGATCGGGCGCGCGCGCCTCCGCGCTGCGAGCTCGCGCCACGGCAACCGGCAGCTCGAACAGGATGGTGCAATCGGGCTGAAGCCCCGCCTGAACCCAGTCCTCGAGCATTGCAAGGCGTTCGGTGTCGACGCCGCGCCCCGCGCCCTGGTATGCGAAGGTGGCGTCGGTGAAGCGGTCGCACACGACCCAGGCGCCGCGTTTCAGTGCCGGCACGACGAGGCGTACGAGATGCTCCTTGCGCGCGGCGAACACCAGCAAGGCTTCGCTCACCGGATCGATCTCGGCGTTCAGCACCAGGCGCCGCAATTCCTCGCCCACGGCCGTTCCGCCGGGCTCGCGCGTAACGACCACATCGACTCCTTTTGCGCGCAGCCGGCGTTCGATCCAGCCGATGAAGCTGCTCTTGCCGGCGCCGTCGATGCCTTCGAGCGTGACGAACCTGCCTGTCATCGACCGTTTCCCGGCTGGCGCTGATACTTGTTCACGGCGCGGTTATGCTCGTCGAGCGACTCGGAGAAATGGCTGCTGCCATCGCCGCGGGCGACGAAGTACAGCGCCGACGATGCGGCCGGCTTCACCGCCGCGGCGAGCGAAGCGAGCCCCGGCATCGCGATCGGCGTTGGCGGCAGACCCGGGCGTGCATAGGTATTGTACGGACTGTCGGCCTCCAGATCGCGCCGGCGCAGGTTTCCGTCGAAGTCTTCGCCCAAGCCGTAGATCACGGTCGGATCGGCTTGCAGGCGCATGCCCTTGCGCAGACGATTGAGCAGCACCGCGGCCACGAGCGGGCGGTCGGCCTCCACCGCGGTTTCCTTCTCCACGATCGAGGCGACGATCAGAGCCTCGTACGCGTCCCGGATCGGGAGTCCGGCGCTGCGTTGCGCCCATTGCCGTGCGAGCATCTCCTCCATGCGCAGCGCCGAGCGCCGCAGGACCGAGACATCGGTCGTGCCCTTGGGAAAGTAGTAGCTGTCGGGAAAGAACAGCGCTTCCGGGCTCGGCCGTGCAATGCCGAGCAACTGCAGGACTTCGGCATTGGAGAGCGCGGCCGTATCGTGCCTGAGCGACGGATGCGCGTCGAGCACCCCGCGCAGCTGACGGAAGGTCCAGCCCTCGACGAACGCAATGCGGTCCAGCCGAACCGCGGCGGCGCCGGTGATCGCGTTCAACAATTCGAGCGCCGACCAGTTCGCATCGAGCTGGTAGCTTCCCGCCTTCAAGTCGTTGTCGCGACCCGAGATACGTCCGAGCAGCTCGAAGCGCCACGCATCGGGCAACACACCCACCTTGTGCAAGCGGCGCGCCACAGTGCGCAAGCTCGCGCCGCGCTCGATGTCGAGCTCGCGCATCTCGCCCGAAAAATCGAGCGGGCGCCATACAAAGGACGCGAGCCACGCGCAGGCGACGACGATCGCGCAAAGAACGGCACCGCCGATCCATCGCCAGGGACGCGGGCCGAACCTAGCCATCGTCTGCTCGCAGGGCCGACTGCAGCACGGGCGTAAGCTCGCTCCGTTTCCAGGTGCGAGCTTCCAGCGCGGATACCCACCATGCGCCGATCACGCTGTTGAGCAGATACACCTGATCGGCCGCGAGCAGCCGCTGCGGCGAGACGGAGCCGACCTCGCAGCCACGGCAGATCCGCTCCGCCAGGGCAATCAGGCGCTCGCGCTGCACACCGGCCACGCCGCAACGCTCCAGCGCCGGCGTGATCAGCCGACCTTGCTCGAGAATGAAGACGTTGCTCATCGTGCCCTCGACCACATCGCCGCCGGCGTCCAGCATGATGCCCTCGGCAATCGTGGGATCGGTCCACTCGCTGCGGGCAAGCACGTTCTCCAGGCGGTTCAGATGTTTGACGCCCGCAAGCGCCGGTTGCGCGGCGAGACGGGTCGAGCACCAGCGGACGCGAACGCCGTGCTCGTCGCAGTCCTGTGGCGGGGGCGGCAGCGGAAAGCTCGCAACCACGCGCGTCGGCTCGGTATGCATCGGAGGTGCAAAGCCGCGTCCGCCCTGCCCGCGTGTGACGATAATCTTCAGTACGCAATCGGGCTCGGCGCGCAATATCCGAGCGATGTCGGCACTCAGCACCGGGGCCGCGAGGCACGCAATGCCGAGCCGGGCGCAATCGTGCTCGAGCTTGCGGTGGTGGCGGGGCCAGTGCAGTACCCTCCCGGATTCGGCCCGCATGGTCCGATACACGCCGTCGCCATAGGCAAGGCCCCGGTCGAGCGCGCTCAGCGCCTCGCTGACCAGTCCGTCCACTAGGATCACGGCAGGCTCGATGCGGCGAAAGGAGAAAAGGGAAGGCTGCGGATGCTCAGATGCGGCGGAAGACCAGCGTGCCGTTGGTTCCGCCGAATCCGAACGAATTGGAAAGCGCAACCTCCAGCTGCATGTTCCGGGCACTGTTCGGAACGTAATCGAGGTCGCACTGCGGGTCCGGATCGGTGAGATTGATCGTCGGCGGCGCCACCTGGTCGCGAATCGCAAGCACGCAGAAGATCGCCTCGACGCCTCCGGCGGCACCCAGTAGATGGCCCGTCATCGACTTGGTCGAGCTGATCGCGACCTGTTCCGCCGCAGCGCCGAAGCAGCGCTTGATCGCGACGGTTTCGGCGATGTCGCCCAGGTCCGTCGAGGTGCCGTGGGCGTTGATGTAGTCCACTTGATCGAGGTTGAGTCCGGCATTTCGGAGCGCATTGGCCATGCAGCGCGCCGCGCCCTCCCCGTCCTCGCACGGCGCAGTCATGTGGTGCGCATCCGCGCTCATGCCGTAGCCGGCGAGCTCGCAGTAGACGTTGGCGCCGCGCCGCTTCGCATGCTCGTATTCCTCCAGCACCACCACGCCGGCACCTTCGCCGAGCACGAATCCGTCGCGTCCCTTGTCCCACGGACGGCTCGCACCCGCGGGGTCGTCGTTGCGCGTGGAAAGCGCTCGCGCGGCGCTGAAACCACCAACCCCCATCGGCGATACGGTCGACTCCGCGCCGCCCGCCACCATGACATCCGCATCGCCATACTCGATCAGCCGGCCCGCCTCGCCGATGCTGTGCGCAGCGGTCGTGCACGCCGTGACGATGGCAAGATTCGGGCCTTTGAGCCCGTACATGATCGAAAGGTTGCCGGAGACCATGTTGATGATGGTACCGGGAACGAAGAACGGGGAGATGCGACGCGGCCCGCTCTTCATGTACTCCTGGTGCGTATCCTCGATCATCGGCAGGCCGCCGATGCCCGAGCCGATAATGGTGCCGATGCGCTCGGCATTATCGGCCGTAACCTGCAACCCGCTGTCGCCGATCGCTTCGATCGCGGCGGCGAGGCCGAGATGAATGAATCGATCCATGCGCCGCGCTTCCTTGGCAGGCAGGTACTTCGAGACGTCGAACCCCTTCACTTCGCCGGCAATCTGGGAGGCCAGCATGGATGCATCGAAATGCGTGATCCGCGTGATGCCCGACCCGCCCGCGACGATATTCGACCAGGCGTTCTGCAATCCGATGCCGACCGGGGACACGATACCCATCCCGGTAACGACGACTCTACGGCGTGACACGATGATTGCGGTTGCTTGGCGAGCGGCGCAGCGCCGGCGGCGCTCTAGCTGCTTGCGTGCGCCTTGATGTAATCGACCGCTTGCTGGACGGTCGTGATCTTCTCGGCCTCCTCGTCCGGAATTTCGGTTTCGAACTCCTCCTCCAAGGCCATCACGAGCTCGACGGTGTCGAGCGAGTCGGCGCCCAGATCGTTGACGAACGACGATTCGTTCTTGACATCAGCCTCGTTCACGCCGAGCTGTTCGGCGACGATCTTCTTCACGCGTTGTTCGACATTTTCCATCGGCTTCCCCCTTCCAAGAGATCTGCTGCTAAGCCTGCCTGTACGCGCGAAGCGTGCCGCCAGGGGTTGAGTAAATCGCCGAATTCTATCAAATCCAGCCCGGCCATAGAGGCGCCCCTGCTCAATCCATCAGCATCCCGCCGTTGACGTGCAGCGTGCACCCGGTGACGTAGGCCGCACCGGACGAGGCGAGGAACCCGACGCAGGCCGCGACTTCGGCCGCATCGCCGAAGCGCGCCAGCGGCACGTGCGCGAGCAGCGCAGCACGCTGTGCCTCGCTCAATACACGCGTCATGTCGGTGTCGATGAAGCCCGGAGCGACGCAGTTCACCGTGATGCCGCGACTGCCGACTTCACGCGCGAGCGCCTTGGTAAAACCGATCAGCCCTGCCTTGGCCGCGGAATAATTGGTCTGCCCGGCGTTGCCCATGGCGCCGACCACCGAGGCGATGTTGACGATGCGCCCGCAGCGCGCCTTCATCATCGGGCGGATCGCGAGCTTGCACAGACGATACACGGCGGTGAGATCGGTGTCGATCACCGCTTGCCATTCGTCTTCGCGCATGCGAAGCAGCAGATTGTCGCGCGTGATGCCGGCATTGTTGACGAGGAGCGCGACTTCGCCCAGTCGCGCCGAGATCTCGCCGAACACGCGCTCGACCTCGTCCGCCCGGGTCACGTCCATGGCGAAACCCGCGCCCTGGATACCCGCCTGAGCGAGATACTCGGCGATTGTCGCAGCACCGGCCGCCGAGGTCGCGGTGCCGCCCACGATCGCGCCGAGCCGTCCCAATTCCAATGCGATCGCGCGTCCGATGCCCCGGCTCGCACCCGTGACCAGGGCAACGCGACCTGCAGGCATTGCTTGATCAGCCATGAGCTACCGCCTCCCGCGCCCTCGCAGCCGCGGCCTCGTCGGTCAATGCAAGCGACTCGACCCTGGGCGCGATACGTCGCGTCAAGCCGGCTAGCACTCGCCCCGGCCCGCATTCGACGATGCAACTGACATTCGAATCCGCGATTCTCCGTACGCTTTCGACCCAGCGCACGGGCCGGCACGCCTGGCGCGCCAGCGCGCTGCGGATTTCGCCGGGCGTGGCTGCCTGCGCGGCATCGACATTGTTCACCACCGGCACGGCCGGTGCCGTCAGCTCGATGTCCGCCAATGCCTCGGCAAGGCGCTCCGCCGCGGGCGCGAGCAACGACGAATGGAACGGCGCACTCACTGGCAACAACAGCGCCCGCCTTGCGCCCTTCATCTTCGCGACCGCCGCGGCGCGCTCGACTGCCGCGCGGTGGCCTGCAATCACGACCTGCTGCGGCGCGTTGAAATTCACCGCTTCGACCACTTCGCCTTGCGCCGCTTCGGTGCAGGCCTCGTGCACCGCATCGTCCGACAGGCCGAGGATGGCAGCCATCGCGCCCGTGCCGATCGGCACCGCCTCCTGCATCGCTTGCGCGCGCAGCCGCACGAGCGGCAGCGCATCGCGAAACCGGAGCGAACCGGCTGCGACCCAGGCGGAATATTCGCCCAGGCTGTGGCCGGCGAGCAGGCTCGGGGCGCGCCCACCGGCTTGCGTCCAGGCGCGGAACACCGCCACGCCGGCCGTGAGCATCAATGGCTGGGTGTTGACCGTAAGATTCTGGTCCTCTTCCGGACCTTCCTGAGCGAGCCGCCACATGTCCCACCCCAGCACCTCGCTTGCCTCCTCGAAAGCCGCGCGCACGGCGGAATTTTCGGCAAAGCCGTTCATCATGCCCACCGACTGCGATCCCTGACCGGGGAATACCAATGCAAATGTCATCGCCGCTCTCAGACCCGGGTTAGAACCGCACCCCAGGTGAAGCCGCCGCCCACGCCTACCATCAACACCAGCTGCCCCGGCCGGATGCGCCCGTCGCGCAAGGCCACGTCATAAGCAAGCGGGATGGAGGCAGCCGAAGTGTTCGCGTGCTTGTCCACGGTCACGACGATCTTCTCCATCGGCATCTCCAACCGCCGCGCCGTGGCCTGGATGATCCGGATATTGGCCTGGTGGGGAATGAGCCAGTCGAGCTGCGAGCGCGCGAAACCGTGCGCAGCGAGCGTCTCGTCGACGACTTCGCCCAGCACCTTGACCGCGAACTTGAACACCGCGTTGCCGTCCATCGTCAGGTAAGGCGAGCCGCACACCTCGCCATTGCGCACGCTGCCCGGCACGGCCAGGATGTCTCGATAGGCTCCGTCGGCATGCAGGCGAGCGCCGATGATCCCCGGCGCATTGCTGCGCGTGAGCACCATGGCGCCCGCACCGTCGCCGAACAATACGCAGGTCGAGCGATCCTTCCAGTCGAGGATACGGGAATAGATTTCCGCGCCCACGACCAGCGCATTGCGATAGGCGCCGGTGCGCATCATGGCATCCGCCGTGGCCAGGGCGTACATGAATCCGCTGCACACAGCCTGCACGTCGAATGCCGCGCCCGTCCTGGCGCCGAGCTTCGCCTGCAGTATGCACGCCGTGCTGGGAAAGATCACGTCCGGCGTAGTGGTGGCGACGATGATCAGATCGAGCGCCGAGGCCGAAATGCCGGCGGCTGCCAAAGCGTTGCGGCTTGCCTCGAGCGCGAGATCGCTCGTAGCCTCGCCCTCGGCGGCGATGTGGCGTTGCTTGATCCCGGTGCGACTGAAGATCCATTCGTCCGAGGTATCGACCGTGCGGGCCAGCTCGTCGTTGCTCACCACCTTGGCCGGGAGGTAGCTGCCGCAGCCGATGATGCGTGAATGGTTCAAGCTCACGCCACCCCCTCCTCGGCCAGTGCGATGCGCTCGCCGATCTTGCGCAGCAGGCCGCTTTGCACCGCATCCGCCGCGCGATGGATCGCGTGCTCGAAGGCGATGATGTCGGCCGAGCCGTGACTCTTGATGACGATGCCCCGCAGCCCCAACAGGTTCGCGCCGTTGTAGCGGCGGTGGTCGACGCGGCGCTTGAAAGCCTCCAGCACGGGCCGCGCGATCAGGGCGGCAAGCTTGCTGTACAGGGTGCGGGCGAATTCTTCGCGCAGGAACACGCTTAGCATCTGCGCCAGTCCTTCCGAGGCTTTGAGCGCCACGTTGCCGACGAATCCATCGCAGACTACGACGTCGGTCGTTCCCTTATAGATGTCGTCGCCTTCGACATTGCCGTAGAAATTGAGCCCGCTCGTACGCAGCAGATCGGCTGCGCGCTTCACGACACCGGTGCCTTTGATGTCTTCTTCGCCGATGTTGAGCAAGCCGACGCTCGGCCGCTCCACATGCTCCAGCGCCGAGACCAGCGTCGCGCCCATGATGCCGAACTGCAGCAGGTCGTGCGGCGTGCAATCGACATTCGCGCCCAGATCCAGAACCGTGACGTGACCTTTCATCGTCGGCAGCACGGTGGCGATCGGCGGGCGCTCGATACCGGGCAGCATCCGCAGCACGAAGCGCGATACGGCCATCAAGGCACCCGTGTTGCCGGCGCTCACGCACGCTTGCGCCTCGCCGCTTTTCACCAGGTTGAGCGCCACCCGCATGGAAGAATCGCGCTTCGAGCGCAGCGCCGAGGCAACCGGCTCGTCCATCGCGACGATTTCCGAAGCGTGATGGATGCGCAGCCGCGGACCCGGTTGGGCGCCGCGGGCGCGCAGCTCCGCTTCGATCACATCGCGCAACCCAACCAGGATCAGGTCCAGATCGGCGCGCCCACCGATCCCGGCCAAGGCGGCTGGAACGGTGACATGGGGACCGTGATCCCCGCCCATGCAATCGACTGCGACCGTGACGTCCATCGAGGCGTCCGGCTCGTCGCCAGAGCCCGGCGCGCTAGTCCGCCTTGGTCTTGACGACCTTCTTGCCGCGATAGTAACCGGTCGGGCTGACGTGATGGCGCAAGTGAACTTCGCCCGTAGTCGGCTCCACCGCCAAGCCCGGCAACGGCAACGCATCGTGCGAACGGTGCATGCCGCGCTTGGACGGCGATTTCTTGTTCTGCTGAACTGCCATGGACTGACTCCTGCGTAATGAATCCATCGGCGCGGCCGGCGCGGCCGCGCATGAGAACCTACTCCTGTTTCTGCTTCAACGTTCGCAGCACCGCGAACGGCGATTCGACCTTTGCTGCGGCCGGCCCCTGCGCCGGCGTACAAGGCCCGTCGTGCACCGGGGCCAACGGCAACCCGAGCAGGACTTCCTGTTCGATCAGATCGGCGACATTCGCCACTTCGGCCGCCGCAATCGCCTCCGTGTCGGGGTCCTCTTCTGCGACGTCCGGCAACTGTGCCCCTGGCGCTACCGGGGCCAGCCGCGACGTTCGGTCCAATACGTAATCCAGACGCTCCAGACAGCGCCGGCACTGCAGCGGGACGGTCCCGCGTACGCTCACTTCGATGATCGGTTGGCCGTGCCGATCGGTCATCCCGATCAAGGCATAGTGCACACGGCCTGCCGGCTCGAAGATGCTGTCCTGCAGCCTCGGCATCGCGGCCAAGGCCAGCTCTCCGGCGCAGCGCCGACCTTCGCTGGCGAACTTCAGGCCGTCGATCAGAACCTGCTCCGACATAGGCGGGCGATGATATTATCTTCGCGAATTCGTGTCAAAAATCATGGTGTTTTCCAGCGAAGACGGGCTAGTCCTGGCGTCCGGATCGCGCTATCGCAAAGCGCTGCTGGAGCAATTGCGGCTGCGCCATAGCGTGTGTCCGGCGGACATCGACGAGTCGCCGCTGCGCGACGAATCGCCCGCTGCGTTGGCGACAAGACTCGCCTGCGAGAAGGCGAGTGCGGTCGCGCCGCGCTATCCCGGCAGCCTCATCATCGGCTCCGATCAGGTTGCCAGCATCGATGGCCGCTCGGCGTTCAGCAAGCCGCTCGACCACGCCGGCGCAGTTGCGCAATTGCGCGCGATGAGCGGACGCACGGTGCTGTTCCATACCGCGGTGTGCGTTCTGAATGCCGCTCGCGCGACGCAACGGACCGCGCTGGTGCCGACCGAGGTCCATTTCCGGCAACTGGCCTCGGACGTGATCGAGACCTACCTCCGCGCGGATCAGCCCTACGACTGCGCCGGCAGCGCCCGCATCGAAGGGCTTGGCATCGCGCTGGTCGATCGGGTGCGCAGCGACGACCCCTCCGCCTTGCTCGGGTTGCCCCTGATCGCACTGCTCGACTTGCTGGCGGCCGAAGGCGTCAGCCCGCTCTAAGCCCCGCATCTTCGACCACGCCTGCCCAGCCAGCCCATGCCCGCCACGCTCTACCTCGTGCCCAGCGTGCTCGGCGACGGCGCTCCGATCCAGACTTTGCCGGCCGCGACGCTCGCCATCCTGCAACGACTCGACCATCTGGTGGTGGAAACCCCGAAGCAGGCTCGGCGCTTCCTGAAGCTTGCCGGCGTAGCGCTGGCCGACCGACCCCTGCATATCGAAGTGCTGGACGAGCACACCCCGGAAAGCCGCCTGCCGGCGCTGCTGGCGCCCGCGCTGGCCGGCAGCGACTTGGGCATCGTGTCCGATGCCGGCTGCCCCGGGGTGGCCGATCCGGGCGCGAGGCTGGTTCGGCTCGCGCACGCGCACGCCGTTCGGGTCGTCCCTCTGGTCGGCCCCTCCTCGATCCTGCTCGCATTGATGGCATCGGGCCTGAACGGCCAGCGCTTCGTCTTTCACGGCTATCTGCCGGTGGAGGCCGCGCGCCGCGACCGAACCGTGCGCACGCTCGAGCTTGCCGCCCGGCGGCGGCAGGAAACCCAGATCATGATCGAAGCGCCCTACCGGAATAACCGCCTGCTGCAGGCGCTGCTTGGCGTGTGCGCCCCCGGCAGCCTGCTTTGCCTGGCGGCCGACGTAACCTTGGCCTCGGAGTGGATCGTCACGCGAACGATCGCTCAGTGGCGAGCCGACTGCCCGGATATCGACCGGCGTCCCACGGTATTTCTGCTGGGCGCGGAGACGAGCAGCGGCGCTGCGGCGCATTGCATCTAGCAGCGAATCGCGGCCGGGGAAACGCCGCAGGTGATCTCTAGCGCAGCGTGACGCGGTCGGACGCCGTCATGCCGGCTCGCACCAGCGCTTCGGCCATGGCGGCGCCGAAGCGCTTGGCAACGCGCTCGGCGATGTTCTCGCGCGGAGTGAAATCCACGATGTCCTCGGCCTTCACGATTTCGCGCGCGACGTAATCGATGCTGCCGATCC
>JBOIEI010000235.1:0-8975 GCA_050741055.1 Burkholderiales bacterium
TCGGACCAGCGACTCGCGCAGTCGAAAACGATCGGCGCCGCACCCAAGCCGAAGCCTGCGCCCGCCGAGCCATCCGCAACCGCCGACCAGCCCGATGCGGACAAGGCGCCGGCCGCCGGGCCGCAACCGGGCGAGCCCTCCGTTCCGGAGACCGGCGCGGCACAGCCGGATACGCGCGCGGCTGAACCTGAACCCGCGCCGATTCCAGTCGATGCGATCGCCTATATCAATGCCGGGTCAGGCCTGGATCTGCTCGGCGTGCGCTGGAAAGGGCGAATCAACGTCGGCGCCAACGGCAATCGCGGCAACAGCCGCACGGACAACATACGCATCGAGGGCGAAGCGGTCGCACGCCAGCAGCAGAATCGCTGGACCCTCGCCGGGGTGTTCGATCGCGGCACGGATCAGGACACCGTCACTCGCCACAACTGGCTCGCCAGCGGCAAGTACGATCTCTTCATCAGCGAGCGCTGGTACGGCTATTCGCTCCTCACGCTCGAGTCGGACCGCTTCCGCGACATCGACCGGCGCGACACGATCGGCGCCGGTATCGGGCATCAGATGATCGACACCGAGCGCACGCATCTGTCGCTCGAAGGCGGCTTGAACTACGTGCACACCGATTTCCACGAGGCGCACGACGAACGCTATCCCGCGCTACGCTGGGCGCTGAAATACGACCAGCGGCTGTTCGGCACCGAAATGCAGATCTTCCACAACCACGAGATCCTGTCGGACATCACCGACGTCGAGCGCACGTACATACGCAGCCAGACCGGCCTGCGGCTGCCGCTGCTACGTCGTCTGACGGCGACCGCGCAACTGAACTGGGATTACGACAACAAGCCGGCGCCGGGCACGGTGAAATCGGACAGGGTGTATCTTTTCACCGTCGGCTATCACTGGTAAGCGGACGCAGGGCGCGCGGGCACGCAACGTCGTGCAGCGCGCGCCAATACGTCCGTTTCTAGAGCCTCGCAATCGGGGCCGGCCACGCTACGTCGTAGCGGAGCTGGTCACCCTGCGCTTGCCCGCCCAGCCGACCAGCGCGAGGCCCAGCGCCATCAGCACGTAGGTGTGCGGCTCGGGCACCGGGGCCACCGCGAAGGAGATGCGATAGATCTCGGTGTCGGCGGCAAGCTGGCTCTGGAAGGTGTAACCCGCGGCCGTGAGCATGCCGTCGTACGCCGCGAACTCGGCGAAGTTGAGCGCAACGACCGAGCTCTGATCCGCGCGCAAGTCGTTGTTGCCGACGAACGCGGCCGCGGCCGGATCGTGAATCTCCGAACCCGCATCCCACAGGTCGCGGCTGCGCTGCGTGATGGCGCTCACGAGCAGATTCCCGGATGCGCCGAACAGGCGATATTGCTGCGGGCCGTCGTTGCCGACGAAGAAATCATTGCTCGGCACCACCATGGATGCGAACGTGAAGTACGGATTGGTCGCAGGATCGATGACGAACGTGGCCGAGTCGCTCTGCCCCGGCAGGAGCGCGTCGGCCGCAGTGCCGAGTACGGCACCGGCATCGGCCGCGGCGAAGGCGGGAAACCATGCCGAGCCGCTGCCGCCCTCGGCAATCGAGACGATCGGTGCAGCGGCCGGCGCGCCGATGTCGAACGAATCGAACACCCCGCCATGAAAGCCTACGCGCAGCGGAGCGAAGCGCACGCTGTTGGCCGGGGCGAGATTCTCCACCGTCACATTGACCTGAACCAGGGCCGCCTGCGCGCCTGCGGACAAGCCGAGCGCGATGGCAGCCGCCATGGATTTCCCGATGAACCTTCGTGTCATTGCCGTCCTCCTGGTCGCTGGGTTCGATATCGAATGACAACGCCCGGGCCGAAGTCGCAATCCGGCCCGCAACCCGTGGTCGTTTTCGACCAGGAATCCTTACGCCGCGCACATCGTTTCGCGGTCGAATGCCACGCCCTGCTATGACGTGTATCAAGGACAGGGACGCGCAACGGTTGCATGCTCGCATCGTGGACGGCCACGGACCTGGACCGCACACCGGAGCCGATTTGCGGTAGCCTCGTGGTGAGGATCGTCAGGGTGTAGGCAGCCAGGCAAGCCACAGGAGGACGGCATGGAATTCGGCATCTTCAATCTGATGGGCGCGCGCGAAGCCGACAAGCCGGCGGCGCAGGTATTCGGCGAAGTGGCCGAACAGACGCGGCGCGCGGACGAGCTCGGCTACGCGATCGCGTGGTTCGCCGAGCACCACTTCTCCAATTACTGCCTGTGCGCGTCGCCGCTCATGATGGTGTCGCATTGCGCCTCCATCACGCAGAAGATCAAGCTCGGGACCGCGGTCGTGGTCGTGCCGCTGTACAACCCGGCGCGCCTGGTGGCCGAAATCGCCACCGCCGACGCGATTTCCAGCGGGCGCCTGATGCTGGGCATCGGCGCGGGCTACCAGCCGTACGAGTTCGACCGCTTCGGCGTCGACCTGGCGCAGAACCTGGAGATGACGAACGAATTCTGCGACATCCTGGATCTCGCCTTCAGCCGCGACTTTTTCAGCTACGAAGGCAAGCACTACCGGCTGCCGCAAACGCACATCCCGGTTCGCCCGGTGCAGAAGCCGCTGCCGATCTACGTGGCGGGGCACACCCGCACGATGTTCCGCGCGGCCGCGCGCCACGGCTACCGCGTCATGACGTCCGGCCGCGTCGGCGGCACCGAGCTGTTGGAAGAACAATACGCCGATATCGAGGCGTCGTTTGCCGAGGAGAAGGTGCCGCTGGAACGCGCTCATATCACGCTCAACCGGTTTGCGCACATCACCGATAGCCGCGATGAAGGCAAGCGGTTTGCGGAAAACGCGCGCTACCAGTCGCGCCTCGCTTCGAGCCTGCGCCGCCGGCAGGAAGTCATGCAAGGCACCGTCCTGGTCGATGTGCCGTTCCCCGAGGAGCCGCCGCTCGAAAAGATCCACGCCGATCTGCTGATCGGGGACGTGGAAACGGTCGCCGAAAAACTCGTGGCCGAGATCCGCGCCGCCAAGCCGGTGCACATCTGCTTCTCGTTCAAGGTCGGCGCCACACCGCACAAGGCGGCCATGCGCTCGATGGAGCTGATGATGACCGAGGTAAAGCCGCGGGTGGAAAAGGCGCTCGCGCGCTGAGACCTATAACGGGCCAGCGCTGCTGCGCCCTCACAGGAGGAGACGGTCGTGAAACGCCAAAGCCTGGAGCTCAACCCGCTCACCGGCGCGATGGGCGCCGAGATTCGCGGCATCGATCTGTCGCGGGCAAGCGACGACGAAACCTTCGGCGCCGTGCACCAGGCGCTGCTCGAGTACGGCGTGATCTTCTTTCGCGACCAGGACATCACGCCCGCGCAGCAGACGGCGTTCGCACGCCGCTGGGGCGAGATCCATTTCCATCCGCACATGCCTTGCCTTCCCGGCCATCCCGGCGTCATCGAGATCGTGAAGAAGGAAGACGACACGACCGTCTTCGGCGAGAACTGGCACACCGACCAGATGTTCACCGCCACGCCCGCGCGCATCACGATGCTTTATGCCAAGGAGGTTCCCCCGGTCGGCGGCGACACGCTATTCGCCAACCTGCATGCCGCTTACGACGCACTGTCCGAGGGCATGAAAGCGTTCATCGCCAAGCTGCGCACCACAAGCGCGTACGATACGCAGAAGACCCGTCCCGCGGCCATGACGCCGACCGCGCTCGATACTGCGGTCATCGCCGAGCATCCGCTGGTGCGCACGCACCCCGAAACCGGCCGCAAAGCGCTTTATCTCTGCCACCCCGGGATCACGCGCCGGATCGCCGGCATGACCGAAGAAGAAAGCCGCCCGATCCTTGGCTATCTCCTGGCGCACGCGACCCGGCCCGAGCACACCTGCCGGTTCCGCTGGCAAGCGGGGTCGATCGCCGTCTGGGACAACCGGCGCGCGCTGCATTACCCGGTGAACGACTACCTGGGCTACCGGCGCGTCATGCACCGGATCACGATCCGGGGCGAGACCACGTCCTGACGGAACAGCGGGAAAATAGCGCAAGGCCGCGCCCGTCGCACCCGTGCGTTCGCGCGAGTGGCTGCGCGCAGCCGGTTACGGCCGCACGCAACAGCGCCCGCCAAGGCAGATCTCAGTCGAAGAACGCGAACGTGCGCGTTTCGATGCTCTCGCGCGCCGGTGCATTCGGCGGCGAGGTCGGGTCGTCGAACGAGCTGTGCGCGGTGAAGCGCGACGGCCTGGTCGCGTCCGAATCGAACACCTTGAACACCAGCGCCTCGTTGCGTGTCATCTGCGGAAAATAGAACCACTGGTGCGCGGGATTGTGGGCGATGTGATAGACCTCGCCGGTGCGGTCCTTGTAGCGGCGCTGCACGAGAATGAAGCCCTGCTGCGGAATGCTGCGGCCATCGCAGATGCCGAGCGGATCGACCAGCGCCGGGCCGCGAATCGGCCGCCATACCTGAATGATCGCCCAGCGCTTGCGGAAGCGGCGCTGCGCCTCTTCATCGCCGACGATGTCGCACAGCCGGCGCGGCGCCGACTTCTCGGTGTAGTCGTTGTGCACGCCTTTCACGGGCGGGCGCGCATTCGCGGCCTTCTGGCCCTCCTCGTCGCCGATGCGGATGGTATGGTCGAAAACGAGGACCTCGGCGGCGCCGGAATGTTTTCTTATCAGCGCCTGCACCTCGGCGTCGTAGACCCGCGCGCGCTCCGCTTCGTCGGTGAAGTCCTGCACCTGCGTGGCATGCTCGGCGAAAACGAATCCGTGTGTGTCCAGCGCGAACGTGTCCTTCAGCGGCCTGCCGTTTCGCACCGCCATCTCGAACTGGCGGTACTGCGGCGGCACCGCGAGGTGCTCCATCTCCGGCCAGTCGATGTAGCGCACATAGGGCACGCCGATGTCGGCGACGTAGTTGAATTGCGCGCGGACGGTGTCCGCAGCCGGTTTATCGAGGACGGTATCCATGGGGCGTCTCCGGCAGTAGAGAAGCGTTTCGCATCATAGCCCATTCTCGCCAGGCGCAATGCCGTGCGGGCGGGACGCCCGGAGGCCGGACGGCATGGAGGCCGGCGGACATCGACGCTGCGCTACCGGTCCGCGGGCGTCGAAGCTGCGCTACCGATCCGCCGGGATGGAATCTATGATATGACGCATCCGGAGCCGCCGCGCAGGCACGGCGGCGCATTCGGCCCCACACCTTGCGGAGGAACAAGCCATGGATCTCGGCCTTAAGGACAAGCACGCGATCGTCACGGGAGGCAGCCAGGGCATCGGCAAGGCCATTGCGAGAGTGCTCGCAGCCGAAGGTGCGGATGTGGCGATCGTGGCGAGAAGGAAGGAGCCGCTGGAGGCCGCGGCACGCGAATTGAGCACGGAAACCGGTCGCCGGGTGATCGCGCTGCCCGCCGACGTCACCAGCAAGGAGCAGGTGGAAGCCATGGTGGCACGGGCAGCGGACCAGTTGGGCGGGCTCCACGTCCTGGTGAACAGCGGCTCGGCGCCCGGCGGGTCCACCAATGCCACCGGCCCGATCGAAACGGTGGTCGACGAGGAGCTGCTGAACGACTTCAACGTCAAATACGTCGGCGCCTTGCGTTGCGCGCGCGCAATCATCCCGCATCTCAAGGCGCAAGGGTGGGGCCGCATCATCAACGTCAGCGGCACCAATGCGCGCACCGCGGGCAACCTGAGCGGCGGCGCGCGCAACGCGTCGCTGGTGCACCTGACGAAAACGCTGGCCGTGCAGATCGGCCGCAGCGGCATTACCGTCAATTGCATCCACCCCGGCATCACCCGAACCGAACGCACGCCGCGCCTGCTGGCCGCGCGCGCGGCCGAGCTGGGTGTCACGCCGGAGGAAGCGGAGCGGCGCGCCTACGCCCCCGATTCTCCACGCGGCAACGCGATCGGGCGCATGGTCGACGCCTCCGAAGTCGCCTATGTGGCCGCGTTTCTCGCCTCGGACAAGGCCTGGGCGATCAACGGTGAATTGGTGGTTGCCACCGGCGGTGCCGGACAATCGGTGTACTACTAACCTATACGATGCATTTCAGCCCCTCGCCTCATCGGAGTCCCGCTCTCGCCGGCCTGCGCGTGCTCGATATCGCGCGCGTCCTTGCTGGACCGACCTGCGCGCAGATCCTTGCCGACCTGGGCGCCGACGTGGTGAAGATCGAGCGGCCCGGCAGCGGCGACGACACCCGGTTATGGGGACCGCCGTGGCTGCCGGATGCGAGCGGCGAGCCGACGGCAGATTCGACTTACTTCAGCAGCGCCAACCGCAACAAGCGCTCGATCGCGATCGACCTCGCCTGCGATGCGGGCGTTGCGCTCGTGCGCCGGCTCGCCGAACGCGCGGACGTGCTGATCGAAAACTACAAGGTGGGCGATCTTGCACGCCGCGGGCTCGACTACGACACGCTGTCGCGCATCAATCCGCGGCTCGTCTACTGCTCGATCACCGGCTTCGGCCAGACCGGTCCGCTGAAGGAGCGCCCCGGCTACGACTACATCTTTCAGGCGCTCGGCGGGCTCATGAGCATGACCGGCCATCCGGACGAAGCTCCGGGCGGCGGCCCGATGAAGCTCGGCGCCTCCATCGTCGATCTCTCGACCGGGCTCTACGCCGGCATCGCGATCCTGGCGGCGCTGCGCGAACGCGATGCGAGCGGGCTGGGACAGTACATCGACATGGCGCTGTTCGATTCGGTGGCGGCGCTGGGCGCGCACCAGGCGGCAAGCTTCTTCCAGACCGGACGCGCGCCGCAACGAACCGGCAACTCGTCGGCCGGCATCATGGTGCCCTACGAGACCTTCAAGTGTGCCGACGGCCACCTGGTCGTGGCCGTGGGCAACAACTCGCAATGGCGTTCGCTGTGCGCGGCGCTCGAACGCGACGACCTCGCAACCGATCCTCGATTGCAAACGCCTTCCGGGCGCTCGCTCAACAAGCCGTGGATCATCGAGCAGCTGGCGCCGAGCTTCGCGGCGCGCACGGTGGCCGATCTGCAGGCCAGGCTGGACGCGGGCGGTGTGGCCAACGGCCCGATCAACAATCTGGCGCAGGTGTTCGCGATGCCGCAGGCCGAGCATCGCGGCTTGAAAGTGAGCGTGCCGCGCTCCGATGGCGTCCCGGTCGCCGGCGTCGGCAATCCGATCCGTTTGAGCGCCACACCGGTACGGTACGTATCGGCGGCGCCCCGGCTGGGCGAGCACACCGATGCCGTGCTTGCCGATTGGCTCGGCGCTGCTTCGCACGAGATCGGTGAATGGCGTGCGGCAGGTGCTTTTGGAGTTAAATGAAAAGGCGCAACGCGACTCGCGATGCCTCTGACACACGCGACATGATCGCAGCGAAAGGAGTTCCCACATGTCCGAGCTGAGCTACCCATCGATCGAGGAGCGTACCGCACAAGCCGGCACACGCCCGTACCGCCGGGTGATCGATGCCCACATGCACTGGTATCCGCAGGAATTCGTCGATCTCATGGTGCGCAAAGGACCCGCGCACGGCGCCGTCATGGGCGAAGACGCGAAGGGCAACCCGGTCGTCGTCTCGGTGGCCGGCTGCACGCAGAAATCCAACATGCGCAAGACCATGACGAACCTCGAGGACATCATCGCCGACATGGAAAAGCGCAAGGTCGACACCTATGCGCTGTCGATGACCAATCCGCTGGTGTACTGGGCGCCGGCGGGATTCGGGCTCGAGCTCGCGGCGGCTCACAACGATGCCTGCGTGGAAGCGCATCGCAAATATCCGGACCGGTTCTACGGCTGCATCGTGCTGCCGATGCAGGATTTGCGCCTCGCCGCGCAGGAGCTCGAGCGCATGGCGAAGCATCCGTGCATGCGCGCGGTGTTCATCGCCGAGCACATCGAAGGCAAGAACCTGCACGAGCGCGAGTTCTGGCCGATCTACGAGCGGGCGGAAGCGCTCGGTTTGCCGCTATTCCTCACCAACCTGTATCCGACCGGGGCCGAGCGCATGCAGGACTTCTTCATGCTGAACACGCTTGGCAACCCGCAGGAAGCAGGCTACGCGGCGACCAGCCTCGTCTGCGGCGGCGTGCTCGACGCTTTCCCGAAGCTCGAAGTCTTCCTGCCGCACGCCGGCGGCACGTTTCCCTGGCTGGTCGGGCGGCTGGATCTCGGGATCGCGGTGAGCCCGGAGCTCAAGCACATGAAGAAGCCGGCAAGCGAGTACCTGCGCCGCTTCCACTACGACCTGATCACGCATCATCCGCAAATCATGCGCAACCTGATCGATCTCGTCGGCGCCGACCGGATCGTCGCCGGGACCGATTTTCCGCAAGCGATGTCGGTCAAGCAGCCGGTCGATTTCGTCGAGGCCATCCCCGGGCTCAGCCACCGCGAGCGCGAGATGATCCTGTGCGACAACCCGGCGCGGCTGCTGAAGATCGAAACAGCGCTCAGTTGATCGGTATCCCCGCCGCCTTCACGACTTTCGCCCACTTGGCCACTTCGGCGCGCAGATACTTGCCGAGCGCCTCCGGCGTGGACGATCCGGCGTTCACACCGGCGCGAGCGAGCTTCTCGTGCATATCCGGCTTGGCCAGCGCCTCGACCAGTTCCTGGTTGAGTCGCGTGATGATCGCCTGCGGCGTGCCGGTCGGCGCATACAGCGCGAACCAGATGGTGAATTCATAGCCCGGCACGGTCTCGGCTACGGTCGGAACATCCGGCGCGGTGGGCTCCCGCTTCGCACCCGTGACTGCAAGGATGCGAATTTTACCTGCCTTGATGTGCGGAACCGCGGTCGGATAAGCGGGAATGGAGACATCGACCTGGCCGGCGACGAGGGCGATCATCGACGGGCCGCCGCCCTTGAACGGAACGTGATTGAACTTCGCGCCCGACGTATTCTCCAGCAGGGCGAGCGCGAGGTGTGCCGCGCTGCCGATTCCCGCCGAGCTCGCGTTGAGCTTCCCCGGCTGCTTCTTCGCCAGCGCGATCAGCTCCTGCATGCTC
>JBOIEI010000236.1:0-3186 GCA_050741055.1 Burkholderiales bacterium
CTGCCTCCTGCGGAGTGCCCGCCGGCGCCAGCATGCCGAACCAGCCGGTTATGTCGTATTCCGGCAAAGCGGCCTCGGCAATTGTTAATTCGCGGCCACATAGAGCCATTTCGATCGCGGCGTAATAGAGCCAGCTGATTTGCGGCCTAATGGAGCCACGCGATTCGCGGCGTAATGGAGCCACCCGAATCGCGGCCTAATGAAGCCACCTGCAACGTAGCGTTTAGCGGTTTCGAACTTCTTGCTTGGCGTTAGCCTCCCGGCATTTTCCGGGGGGAGACCGACGCGATGGCCAACAGGAGGTTCGAGATGTACGAGTATCGTCAGGTGCTGCTGCGGCTGCGCCTCGGAGGAACCGATCGAGAGGTTGCCCGCGCCCAGCGCATCGGGCGCGCCAAGATTGCGCACATCCGGCAACTGGCGGAGGCGCAAGGCTGGCTGGATCCGTCCGGCCCCATACCCGACGACGCCCAGCTTGCCGCGCTGTTCAAAGTCGCGCGCACGGCGACGCAGAACGTCTCTAGCGTCGAGCCGTTCCGCGACGAGATCCTGGCCTGGCATGCGCAAGGCATTCAGGTCACCACCATCCGCCAGGCCCTTGCCCGCATTCACGGCTTCGGCGGCAGTGTGCACAGCGTCTATCGCTTTCTGCGCCAGGCTGCACCCACAACGCCGGCGGCGACGGTCATGCTCGACTTCGCGGTGGCCGATACCGCCCAGGTCGACTTCGGCCAAGGACCCCTGATCACCGATCGGGCCAGCGGGGAGCTCATCAAGACCTGGATCTTCGTGATGACCCTGGCGTGGAGCCGGCATCAGTACGCCGAGATCGTCCCCAACCAGAAGGTGGAGACTTGGCTGGCCTGTCATCGCCACGCCTTCGAGTGGTTCAACGGCGTGCCCAAGAAGATTGCGATCGACAACCCCAAGTGCGCGATCACCCGCGCCTGCTACTACGAGCCGCAGGTGCAGCGCTCCTACAGCGAATGCGCGCTTGGATACGGTTTTATGATCGCCCCATGCCCGCCGCGTGATCCGCAGAAGAAGGGCCGAGTAGAAGCCGGCGTCAAATACGTCAAGAACAACTTCGTGCCGTTGCGCGAATTCCATAGCCTCGCGCACGCCAACGAACAGCTCCAGGCGTGGGTCCTGGGTGAAGCCGGCAACCGCATTCACGGCACCACGCGCGCCCAGCCGCTGGCCTTGTTCAGCGCCACCGAACAGCCACTGCTGCAGCCGCTGCCGACGATCGCACCCGCCTGTTCGGTGTGGGCCCAAGCCAAGCTGCACGGCAATTGCCACGTCCAGTATGAGCTGTGCTACTACTCGGCGCCATTTCGCTGGCTGCACCAGGCGCTCTGGCTCGAGGTCGCACCGAGCGCGATACGCATCTATCACGACCACGAGCTGGTGGCCGTCCATCCCCGGCTGTTCAAGCCCGGCGCGCGCTCCACGGTGCAGGACCACCTGCCCCCGGATGCACAAGCCTACTTCATGCGCGATCCGCAGTGGTGTCTGGCGCAAGCCCAGCTGATCGGGCCAGCTTGCCAGGCGGTGGTCGAAACCATGTTCGCCAAAGGCGTGCTCGATTACCTGCGCGCCGCGCAGGGGCTGCTCGGCTTGCGCGAGCGCTACAGCGCATTGCGCCTCGAAGCCGCCTGTTCGCGTGCTCTGAACTTCGGCACACCGACCTATCGCACCGTCAAACAGATCCTCAAGGAGGGACTCGACCAACAGCCCACGCTATTGACCACCGAACTCGAAGCGCCGTATCGAGGCGGCGCGCGCTTCGCCCGTGCGCCCTCGCAGCGGCTGCACTGAGTTCCGACTCACCGCCGACTCAATCCGCAGGAGAAACCCGCATGAACCCACTACCGGAGCTCGTCCCCCTGCTCAAGCAACTGCGCCTGTCCGGCATCCTCAATTCGCTGGAGGCCCGCAATCGCCAGGCGATCGAAGCCAAGCTCGCCTTTACCGACTTCCTCGCCTTGGTCGTCCAGGACGAAGTCGCGCGCCGCGACCAGCGCCAGTTCGCGCAGCGTCTGCGTCGGGCGCAAGTGCTCAACGACAAGACCCTCGAGCGTTTCGACTTCGCCCACAACCCGGCCCTCAACCAGGCGCAGATCGCCGACCTCGCCACCTGCCGCTTCATCACCGAGCACGCCCCGGTCCTGCTCATCGGCCCCACCGGCACCGGCAAGAGCCATCTCGCCCAGGCGCTCGGCCACTGCGCCCTGCGTCAGGGCTACGATGTGCTCTTCACCACCCACGCCAAGCTGCTCGCGCAACTGCATGCCGCTCGCGCGACCGATGCCTACGAGCGCAAGCTCAAGCAGCTCGCCAGCATTGACCTGATCCTGCTCGACGACTTCGGACTGCGGCCTATGCGCTCACCCCAGGACGAAGACTTCCATGACCTGATTGCCGAACGCTACGAGCGCAGCGCCATCATCGTCACCAGCAACCTCGATGTCGACGAATGGGGCGCCGCCTTCCCCAACAAGCTGCTCGGCGCCGCCACCATCGACCGACTGCGCGATGGCGCCTATCGCGTCATCCTCGACGGCGAGAGTCATCGCCGGCCACGGCCGTTGCCCGAACCTGCCTCGACAACCAGTGCCTCGACGCGCAAAGCCAGGGCGTAGCGAGGATACCCAACCATGGACACTGTCGACATCCTTGCCTGCGGCAATCAACGCTATCACGTCACCCTCGGGACCAAACGCACTACCGTCAGCTTGGATAACCATTTATCCCTGCTGCTCAGCCTCAAGCTCGGACACGCGCCGCAAACAGCGCAGGCGCAGCGCGCCGTACGCCATTGGCTGCAGGCGCGTCTGGACGAGCACGGCGATTACTACCGTGCCAACACCAGCCAGTGGTTAGGTGAAGAAGTTATCCGCGCACTGGTCAGTGCCGAGGTGAAAAACCTCTACAACCAGTGGATCGATGAGGTGCTCGCCACAGATAGATCCGCGACGCAGCACTCCTCAACAACGACAGTTGCAACGGCCGTCAAGACCGGCTAAAACGACCATCCGTTCGAGACCAGAAAACGCCACTTTGCACCGGCTCGATTACGCCGCGAATCACTGGCTCCATTAGGCCGCGAATTGACAGCGCCCATTGATCCAGCGAAACACCTGCTGCTCCTGCCTCGGGGTGAGACTGCGCGGGCGACCGGTC
>JBOIEI010000237.1:0-3895 GCA_050741055.1 Burkholderiales bacterium
GCCGCGCTCGATGCGCTCGAGGCAAAGTCGGGATTCTTTGCGGCGTACGGTGCCGAGCGCTCGGATCCGAACGTGCCTTGCGCCGCGCTGGGACGCCCCTACGCAATCGTCGATCCGG
Source organism: Burkholderiales bacterium (assembly GCA_050741055.1). Lineage (GTDB taxonomy): Bacteria > Pseudomonadota > Gammaproteobacteria > Burkholderiales > WYBJ01 > WYBJ01. Next base: position 119 of record JBOIEI010000237.1, read on the forward strand.
GCATCGGGCTCAAGCGGTTTCCCTGCTACAACGGCTCGCAGCGGGCCATGCACGGCGTGCTTCAACTCAGGCGCGAGCTCGGCATCAACGCCGACAACCTGGAGCGGCTGGAATGCCGCATGCCGCCGGGCGGCATGCAGGTGCTGATCTACCCGCGCCCGAAGACCGGGCTCGAAGGCAAGTTCAGCCTTCCCTATGTGCTTGCGGCCGGCGTGCTCGATGGCGCTTACGGGCTCGGCAGCTTCAGCGACGAGGCGGTCAATCGGCCGGCGGTGCGCTCGCTCTACGACAAAATCGACGTGATGGAGGACGAGCGCTGCGGCGGGTACGATCCGCTGCTCGAGACGCGGCCCGCCGGTGCGCGCGGATTCGTCGAGGTGGCGGTGAGGACGACGGACGGGCGCAGCGAGACCTTGCGCGTCGACGTCGCCCCCGGACATCCGAAGCTCGAGCTCGGTTGGGACGATATCCGACACAAGTTCCTGGACTGCGCCCAACACGGCGGCCTCGATCCGGCCCGCACGGGACGCGTGTTCGACGCGCTTACGCGCTTCGAACAATGCGACGATGTGGATGGGCTGGCGAAGCTGCTGACGCTCGATTAGCGGGTGGGGGCGCCGCATCCGGCGATGGCTACCCTCGAACGAGATCCCATGAACGAAGACACGCTGCTCACGCTGATGCTGGAACAGGCGACCGACCACGCGCTCATGCTGCTCGACGACAACGGCACCGTCATCGCCTGGCTGATGGGCTCCGCCAAGCTGTTCGGCTATGAGCGCGCGGAAGTTCTGGGCAGGACGATCGAGCACCTGTTCACGCCCGAGGACCGGGAGCGCAAGGCGCCTGCGGCAGAGCTGGAGATCGCGCGCGGCTACGGTACGGCCGAAGACGACCGCTGGATGCTGCGCAAGGACGGGACGCGATTCTGGGCGAGCGGCATGGTGACCCGCTTGCGCGATCAGGATGGCAACATCGCCGGGTTCAGCAAGTTCCTGCGCGACCGCACCGACACGCGCGGACAGATCGAGGCCTTGCGCAATCGCGGCGACGCGCTGGCGGAGGAAGACCGGCGCAAGACCGTGATGCTCGGCACCCTGGCGCACGAGCTGCGAAACCCACTCGGCGTGCTGGCGAATGCGGTCTCGCTGATCGAGCTGGCCTATCCCGATGACCCCAAGCTCTCCTATGCGACCCAGCTCATCCAGCGGCAGTCCCGGTTTCTGAGCTCGCTGGTCGAGGACCTGCTCGAAGTCGTCCGCGTCCAGGCAGGCAAGATCGTCATGAAAACCCGCAAGATCGTGCTCAAGGACCTGCTCGGCGAGGCGGCGGAAAGCGCGGGCGCCTCGATTCAGCAAAAGGGGCAACGGATCGAATTCGTGCTGCCGCACGTGCCTGTCATTCTCGACGCAGACCCGACGCGGCTGAGGCAGGTTTTCGTCAACCTGCTGTCGAACGCTTCGAAATTCTCCACGCCGGGCGCCACGATTTTCATCACCTGTCTGACCGAAGGCGACGAAGCCGTGGTGCGGGTGAAGGATCAGGGGCGCGGCATACCGGCCGACCTGCTGCCGCATGTGTTCGACCTCTTCAGCCAGGGCGAAGGCTCGGCCCGCGACGGCGCCGCCGGGTTGGGCCTCGGTCTTTCGATCGTCAAGGAGTACGTCGAGCTTCACGGCGGCTCGGTGCAGGCACGCAGCGAAGGAGCGGGCCTGGGCACCGAAATCGTCGTCCGGCTGCCGCTCGCGGAATCAGTGCAGGGTTGAAGACACCGCTCCGGCTCTTCCGCGAGCCAGAGCTCAGGGTGCGACGGTCCCTTCTCTCTGCGGTGCCTTGCCTTCCAACTCCTCGTCGATGCTGCCGTAGCGCGAATAGGGGTTGGATACCGACTTGCGATATTCCTCGGCAGGCACGTTGCAATAGACCTCGAGCATGTTGCCGTCGGGATCGTTGAAATAGACGCTCTTCGATATGCCGTGGAAGACCGTGTGGCAGATCTTCACGTCCTTTTCCTTGAACGTCCTGTAGGCGTCCTGAAGCTCGGCGAAGCTCCCCAGCTCGAACGATACGTGCTCCATGCCGATCTGGTCCGGAGTCGGCATGTTGGCGCTGTCCTTACCCGGAATCAGCGCGAGCATGTGATGGTTGTCCTTCACGTCGGTGCTGAAGAACACCATTCCGCGGTCGTTCTGTGCGACCACGGGGAATCCCAGCACGTCCTGAAAGAATCGCTTCGAGCGTTCGATGTCCTTCACGCGCAAGACGAGATGCCCGACCCTTCTGATCTTGAATGCCATGGGTGCCTCCAATCGGTCCATCCTGAGTTGTCTTCCCGCCCAGCATGCCGCGGGGGATGCAAGCGCGAGCATTGTGTCATACCCGCAGGCCAAAGGGGATGCATGCTGGGATGCACGCCGCGCCCGGTTCAGGGATCCGGCAGGGCAGCGGGCTGCGGTCGCGGGCCGCGCGACCGCGCCGCCGGTCGATCAACGCCGCGGGGAAGCCGAGCGGATGGGCGCATCGGCGCCCAGGCCCAGCGCCTGGATGATCGGCTGCCACTTGGCGAGCTCCGCCCGGATCATCGTGACGGCTCGCTGCGGGCTCGCGTCGTTGCTCGGGTCGACGCCGAGCCTGACCAGTACTTCGGTGAACGTGCGGTCGGCCATTACCTTTCCGATCGCCCCGCTCAGCTTGTCCACCACGGGTTGCGGGGTTTGTCCCGGCGCCAGGACGATGTTGTAGGTGTACGCAATGACCTCCGGAAGACCCAGTTCCGCCGTGGTCGGGATGTCGGGCGCTCCGAGCGAGCGTTCCTCTTTCATGATGGCCAGCGTCCGGATCCGGCCCGAGCGATGATGGGGAAGCGCGGCGCTCAGCGTCGAGCACACGATATCGATCTGGCCGCCGATAAGATTCTGAACGCTGGGCCCGGATCCCTTGAACGGCACGTGCAGGATCTGCAGGTTGCCCGCCTTCATCTTCAACAACTCGCCGGCAAGATTGTTGATCGAGGCGACGCCCGAAGAGCCGTAGGAATAGTAGCCGGGACGCGTCTTGGCAGCGGCGATCAATTCCTTCAGCGAGCGCGCAGGGACGACCGGATGGACCGAAACAGCGATCGGACCCGTGCCGAGCACCGAGATCGGGGTGAAATCCCGAATCACGTCGTAGGGTACGTTCGACATGACGGTCGGATTGATCGCGTGCGTCGAGCTGGTGGCGATCACCAGGGTATGGCCGTCGGGCTTCGCGCTTGCTGCCTCGGCACTGCCGATCGTGCCGGCCGCGCCGGAGCGGTTTTCGACGATGACCTGCTGGCCGATGACCGAAGTCAGCTTGACGCCAAGATGCCGGCCCACGTTGTCGGTCTGACCGCCGGGCGGGAAAGGTACGATGAGGCGGATGGGGCGATCGGGGAAATTCGACTGCGATTGTGCGGCCGGCGCTGCGAGCAACGCGCTAGCGGCGAGGATGATGGATGCAGCACAACGACCGATGCGATGTTTCGCTTGATGCATAAAACCTCCTCTTGGGGACTGCATTTGAATTCACGGCCGCCTCTTGAAGGGCGCTGTTGTTTCCCGTGCCGATGCCGGCCGGGGTGGTTGTCCGTCGACCTCTTTCGTCGTTATGCGGTGAACCCTCCTTTCGACCACGATGTGGACGACCACATCATGAACCAGATTCGGGCCGGCAACAAGCCCGCATCGAGCATGCGAAGGGCAGCTTGCGCGCTTGGTCGGCGACGCGCCCGGCCTGATCGCGTCACGTATACGT
>JBOIEI010000238.1:0-9191 GCA_050741055.1 Burkholderiales bacterium
CAGCACGAGCGCATGCGCGTGCTGGTGCGCAAGATGGCCAAGCGCATCGCGACGCGCTATGCGATGAAGCGGCGCCGGCGCCAGCGCGGCCAGCTCGACATCCGGCGCACGCTCCGGCGCAACATGGGCTGGGGCGGCGTTCCGTTCATCACGGCCTGGAAGCAGCGGCGGATCGAAAAGCCGCGCGTCATGGTCCTGTGCGACGTATCGGGCTCGGTCGCATGGGTGGCGCAGTTCCTGCTCATGTTCATCTACGCGTTGACCGAGGTGCTGTCCGACATCCGTTCGTTCGCCTATTCCGGATCACTCGTCGAAGTGAGCGACATCCTGGAGCGCAAGCCGATCGACGAAGCGGTCGTGCAGGTCATGGCGGAGATGGGGTTCGGTTCCTCCAACTACGGCAATTCGCTGGCCGACTTCGAGAGCGGCTGGATGGAACAGGTGACCAACAAGACGACGCTCATCATCCTCGGCGACGCCCGCGGCAACGACAACGACCCGCGCACCGAGATCATGGACCGGCTCGCGCAGCGCGCGAAGCGCATCATCTGGCTCAATCCGGAACCGCGCTCGGCCTGGGGCACGGGCGACTCCGACATGTTTCGCTATCTGCCTTACTGCAGCCTGGCGCGCGTTTGCAGCACGCTCAACGACCTGGAGCGCGTCATCACCGACCTGCTCGATCGCGCGCACTAAGCCGGTGCGCTTCTCGCATTGCGCGGCTGCGCTTCTCGCATTGCGGACTTATCGTGCCGGCGCAGGTGTCTCGGCGCCCGCGCGCTGATAGACTCGGCAGCTCTCACAGAACTCACACTCATTGCCATGGATAGCCTGCAACCCAGCCAGCTCGTGCGCCAGCTCGATGCCATCGCCGAACATCGGTCGGCGCCGTTCTCCGAGGGCCGTTCGATGCATTGGCGAATCTTCGGCCACGGCGAGCCGCTGGTGCTCGTTCACGGCGGCCACGGCAGCTGGCTGCACTGGGTCCGGAACATCGAGCAGCTGTCGCGTCATCGCCGCCTGCTGGTGCCGGATCTGCCCGGTTTCGGCGACTCCGACGATCCGCCCGAAGGTTCGGATCTGCAATACATCGTCGAGGCATTCATCGCCTCGCTCGATCAGTTGCTCGGCGCGCGCTCACCCGTCGACCTGGCCGGTTTTTCCCTCGGCGGCATCGTGTCGGCGCTTGCGGCGGCGAAGCGAGGCGCGGTGCGCAAGCTCGCACTTCTCGGCAGCCCCGGCACTGGCACGCCGCGCAGGACTCGCGCGGAAATGATTCGCTGGCGCCAAACGGACGAATCCAAAGCGGACGAAGCCGCACAGAACGCTGCGCTCAAGCACAATCTGCTGGCGCACATGATGCACGACGAAACGAATGTCGATGCGCTGGGCTTCGAAGCCTACGTCACGGCCGTGAAGCGAACGCGCTATCACACGCGCGGCGTCGGCAGCCGGTCGTCGTTGTCGTCGATCCTGGCGGAGTACACCGATCCCGTACTGTTCGTCTACGGTGAGCACGACGTGACCGGCACACCGGGGCTGGCGGAGGAGGTGCTCATTGCCTCGGCAGCGAATCGGGAATTCCGGCTGATCCGCGATGGTGGGCACTGGATTCAATACGAGCGCGCGGAAGCGGTGAACGAAGTGCTGACGAGGTGGTTTGCGGGTTAAGCAAAAGCCACGAGGGCAGGGCACAAAGGAACCACACCACCCCGTCGGCTGCGCCGAGACCCCTCCTCCTGAGCCTCCTGAGAGGAGAGGAAATTCAATTCCCCTCCTTACCAAGCGGGACGCGACTGTGTCGCGGACGGGGTGGTTGGCCGCGAATCGCGGCTACGATGACTGCTTGAGGAAGCTGTCGGGATTGCGCGTGAACTTGTTACGACAATCCAGCGAATCGAAGTAATACCAGCTCCCGTCGTGGAACTGGCGCGTTCCCATCTTCGGATCGACTTCCTTCGCGCCGCCGGGCGTCATCCCCGTTTGCGCTTTCGCAGCGGCCTCGTCTACGGGCGCCTGACACACTGGGCACTTGGCCATGAACACTCCTCCTCTACGTTAGGCCGTGGCTGTGGCTTTGGACCGGGGCTTCGGCGCCTTCGCGTCGCCTTCCTCGGCCACCACCGGCACCGGCCGGCCGAGAATGACGGTTCCGGGGAAATCGATCAGCGCATGGGCGATGCGCGCACGATGCTCGAACGCCGTACCCAGGCGCATGGTCCAGGCCGACACCCGCCGGAACCACAGCTGCAGATCGAACTCCATCATGAATCCAATACCACCGTGGATGCTCTGCGACTGACGCACCGCCGCCTCGCACTTCTCGTTGCAGAATGCCTTGGCCTGCGAAACCTCAACCGAGGCGGGCAACCCCTGATCGAGCTTCCACAGCGCTTCGAACGTGAGCAGCTCGCCCCCGTCCACCCAGATCTGCATGTCGGCGCACATGTGCTGCACCGACTGGAAGGCGCCGATCGGCTGGCCGAACGCTTCGCGGAACTTCGCGTACTCGAACGCCATCTCGATGTCCTTGCGGGCCGCACCGACCATCTGCGCGCACAGCAGCACCGTGCCGCGATCGAGCATGCGCTCGACGATCGGCCAGCCCTCGCCCACCGCGCCGATGACGTTCGCTTTGGGTACCTTCACGTCCTTGAACGTCACTTCGCTCTGCCGGTCCTTGGCCAGCGTGATGAGCCCCTTGTCGCTGATGCCTTTCGATTTGGCGTCGACGATGAAGAGCGTAAGCCCTTCGGCTGCCTTCGAGCCGGACTTGGTGCGCGCAGCCACCAGGACGTGATCCGCGGCCGGAAAGTTGTCGACGAAGAGCTTCACGCCGTTCAACACGAAGTCCTCGCCCTGCGCCTTGGCCTGCATCTTCACCGCCGCCGGGATCAAACGCGGATCGTCCTCGGTGAAAGCCCAGGTCATGATCGACTTGCCGGCGACTACATCGGGAAGATATTTGTCCTGTTGGGCTTGCGTGCCGTCGCGCGCGATGGTGAGCGCCGCGACCGCGGTGCTGTGCAGCGGCAGGGGCGCCAACGCACGGCCGGCCTCGCGCAGGATCAGGCCCAGGTACACCAGCGGCATGTTGGAGCCGCCGACCTCTTCCGGCAGGCACATCCCCTGCCAGCCGAGCTCGGCCACCTTGGCCCACAGATCCTTGGGGTAGCCCAGCGGATCGGTTTCCATCGCCCGCACCAGCGAGGGCGGGCATTCACCATCGAGGAATTCACGGGCGCTATCGGCGATCATGCGCTCGTCATCGTTCATCAAGACGTCCATTGACTAGCCCTCCACTTTCCTGGATTTGCGCGACGACGGCATGCCGAGGCCTCGGCGCGCTACCTGATCGCGCATGACCTGCACGCTGCCGTGATTGATGCCGGACTGGAACGACCCCATGACATTGTGCCCGAACACCCCGTCCTCGACTGCGTGGGGAGAAGTCCTCAGCAGGCTGGCGTACGGCCCCAGCATCTGGGTGATGGCCTCGGTGACGCGCACGCCGTGCTCCGGCGCCCATACCTTCTCGGCCGAGCCCTCGTAGGTGAACTTGCCGCCGCGCTCGACGATCGACATGCTGCGCATCGTCATCAGGCGGCAGACTTGCGCTTCGATCCACATCTCGGCGATCTTGTCGCGAATCGCCGGGTCTTTGCCAAGCTCGAAGCCGTCGAAGCTGTTCGACTTGACAAAGTTGACGATGTCCTCGTCGCGGCGCACCGAGATGAGATAGCGCGACGCGCCGACGCGGTCGAGATTCAGGCCCATGGAGCCGACGCGCCAGCCCTTGTTCTCTTCGCCCAGCAGGGTGGACTTGTGCACGCGCACGTCGTCGAAGAACGTTTCGTTGGTGCGCGACGCGCCATAGGTCGTGTCGATGGGCGCGGTCGGGTTGTTCTGGATGGTCCACAGCGGCCGCACCGTGATCCCGGGCGTATCCATCGAGATGAGGAAGATCGAGATGCCTTCGTGCTTGGGCGCGTTGCGATCGGTGCGCGCCATGAGATAAATATGGGTCGCAGAGTGCGCGGCCGTGGTGTACATCTTCTGACCGTTGATCACGTAGTGGTCGCCGTCGCGCACCGCGCTGCACTTGAGGTTGGCGAGGTCGGCACCCGCGTGCGGCTCGGTGAAGCCGAGGCAGAACGAGATCTCGCGCTTGATGAGGCGCGGGACGTAGTACTGCTTCTGCTCCTCGGTGCCGGCCGCCATGATCGCCGGCGCGCCGCTGCCGCCCAGCGAGATGTTCACGCCCGCACGCACGAATTCCTCTTCGACGATGTACTGCGTCAGGCGGTCGCCGCCCTGCCCCCCGTACTCCTTGGGGTAGGTGATGCCGAGCCAGCCCCGCTCGTAGATCTTCTTGTAGAACTCGTGCGCCTTCGGCGACGTGCCGCGCGGGCGCTCAGCGTTGGCATGGATGTCCATCTCCTCGGCGAGATCGGACGTCACGTTCTCCTTGATGAACTGGCGCACTTCGCGCCTGAGCGCTTCCTGCTCCGGTGTATATGCAAAGTCCATGGTCTTCCTTCCGTTTATGTGAGGAATGTTCGCTCGAGCTGTTCCTCGTCATTCCCGCGCAAGCGGGAATCCAGAAATTCAATCGGCCTGGATTCCCCGTTTACACGGGAATGACCGATCAGATCATTCCCATCGTCCGGATGCGTGCATTCGCATTCAAGCAATCCCCAGCTTTTGCTTGTAGTCGGGCTCCCAGTACGCGAGCCGCCCGAGCTCCACCCGCTTGTCCATGCTCAAGTCCGGTATCGGCCGGACCTTCGTCGGCTGGTCCACCAGAACGCCGGCGCTCTCCAGTGCAACGCAGCGCGATTCATCGTACCCCAGAATACCCTGGAGAACTTCGCGGTTGTGCTGGCCGAACGTCGGTGCCGAAGCCTTGACCGTGGGCGACATGGCGCTGAATTTCCACGGCCGGCCGACGATCGGGCGGCGCGCACCCATGTTCCGCGCCTGCGGGTAATGCGCCATCTCGAGCAGACCGCGCGCCTTCAACTGCGGATCGAAGTGCAAGTCCTTGCCGTCGAGCACTGCGCCGGCCGGTACTCCGGCCGATTGCAGCCGCTGCATCGCCTCCTTCTTGCTCACCGTAACCGTCCAGCGCGAGATGATCTCGTCGATCGCGTCGTGGTTCGCGCGTCGCACCGCCTCGGTTGCAAAACGCGCATCGACGGCAAGCTCCGGGCGCCCGATGACCCCGCACAGTGCGCGCCAGTCCTCGTCGTCGCGAACGCTCAGTACGCACCAGGCATCCTTGCCTTCGCAGCGGTAGCAGCCTTGCGGGGCGTACTCGCGATGCCGGTTGCCGATGCGCTCGCCGGAGGCGCCGTTGGCGATGTTGTCGAGCACGTACTCGCTCACGTTGTAGCAGCCGAGCTGGTACATGCCGATATCGGCCCATAGGCCGCGCCCGAAGCGGCGGCGGTAGCGCAATCCCAGCATCGCGGCATTCGCGATCGCCCAGGCCGCAAGGAAGTCCACGAACGACTGTCCCGCCTTCGACGGCTCGCCGCCCCTGTAGCCGGTCACCGCCGCCAGCCCGTGGGTCGCTTCCTGGGTGGTGGCCTGCGCGGGATACGACGAGTAGGGACCGCCGCGACCGTAGCCGGTGTTCGACACCATGATGATGCCCGGATTGATCTTCTGCAGGTTCGGATAGTCGAGGCCCCAGCCGCGCATTACACGCGGGGTGAAATTCTCGACGATGATGTCGCTCACCTTCAGCAGATCGACCAGTACCTCGCGCCCTTCCTTGCGCGACAGATCCACCACCAGCGACTTCTTGCCGCGGTTCACCAGGTTGTACGTGCTGGTGCGGTTCCACGGATCGTCCTGCGGGTCGTTGTCAGGCAGCAGACCGGAAAATGCGCCGCCGCGGGTGAAGTCGGGCCGTGCCGGGCCCTCGATCTTGATCACCTCCGCGCCCAGGTCGCCCAGCAGCCCGGTCGCATACGGGCCCGCGAACACGTAGCTGCTGTCGATGACCCGAACGCCTTCCAGCGGCAGTTTGCTCATGCGTATCATTGGCTATGGTCCATGTGTGTTGCGCGAGCTCGAGGTCGTGGATTCAGATCACGCCGCGCGCCGCGAGCGTCTGCAGGCGATCCTCGTCGAGCCCCAGTTCGCGGTACACATCGAGGTTGTGCTGTCCCAGCAGCGGCGCCGGGCAGCGGTAGACTGCGGGAGCCTCCGGCATGCTCCAGAGGCGGAACGGAACCTTGATGCGACCGATCACGGGATGGTCGACTTCCTGGAAGAACTCGCGCGCCTCGAGGTGGGGACAGCGAGCGAGGTCGGCAGGTTCCTGCACCACCCCGAACAGCATGTGGTACTTCTCCGAGGCCGTGTGGAACAGCTCCTGCATCGTCCGGTCCTTGGTCGCCTCGAGCACCAACCGGTCGAGGTCTTCGCCATGCACGGTGCGGCCCGACACGGTGGCAAAGCGTTCCTCCTTGAGCTCTTCCATGCCGAAGAACTCGACGATGTCGCTCCATTCGGCGCCGCCGCCCGTCTGCCATATGAAATAGCCGTCCTTGCAGCGCTGCACGTGGCCGTACTGAGCGCCGCCCGGCCGTCGCCTTCCCTGTACCGCGCCCGTCCAGCTGTACATGGGCTGATGCACGATCAGGGTCGAAGCGACCACGTCCTGCAGCGAAATGTCCACCTGCTGGCCCTCGCCGTGCAGATCGCGCGCATGGAGCGCGGCGAGCGCCCCGAACGCGCCGCTCAACCCGCCCTCGTACTGCGCCTGCATGCCGCCGTGCTTGAGCGGCTCGCGGTCGGCCATGCCGCTGATGCTCATGATGCCGCTCAGGGCGTAGGTGACGATCTCCTCGGACTCGTAGCCGCTGTACGGACCGGTCTGACCGAACGGCGTGATCGACATTACGATGAGGCCGGGATTGTCTTTTGCGAGCGACTCATAATCGAGTCCCAGCGATGCGAGGTATCCGGGCTGATAGCTCTCGACAATGATGTCGGCGGATTTCGCCATGCGGCGCAACAGCTCGCGCCCATCCGGGTCGTCGAGGTCGAGCACCACGCCGCGCTTGTTCAGATTGGCGAGCAGGAAGACGAGGCTTTTTTCCGGATGCGGTGCCTCGCCGAAGTACGGCCCCATCCGGCGCCCCGCGTCGCCGGCGGGCGGCTCCACCTTGATCACGTCGGCACCGAAGTCGGCGAGGATCTTGGCGCAGATCGGACCCGCGAGCCCTTGGCTCAGGTCGAGCACCTTCAAGTCGTCGAGTATTGCAGGCAGCATGTCGTGCGGCAATCCTGTTTATCGAGTGGCAGTCAGGGACACGGCGAAACCAAGGACACGGCGAATCGCGGGCCCGGGTGCTGGCAGCGCGCAGCGCGGATTCGCGCAGGTTCGTTGCCGCAGGCAGCGCGGGCCGGTGTTAGCACTATCGCGCACGCGTTCCCGTGGCCGGCATCAGCCAAGCGAACGCAACACGCATTCGACTCCGCAAGGGGGTAGCAGCTCACAGCCTGGTCTATCGGTCAGTGCTTGGCGCATGCCATGGATGGCATGCGCTGGTGGTCGAGTTCGTTCGATTGCTCTGCTCAAAAATCGCGGTCCGCGATCGAGCGTAACGCGTGGCTCGCCCGTCGCGACGCCAGCGTTCGAAGATAACATAGCGGTGGACAAAACGGTTGACACCCTATGGCGAGCGTGATGCAATCGTTTGCACTTCGTCGCAGGCGTTCCAGCGCAGCCGCGGCGACCCGGTCTCGCAAAAAAAAACCTCGTACACTTGCTAGCGGCGCAAGCCGCCACCTCAAGGAGACTCCCATGGCTCAACGCTATCCGAAGATCGTCTTCACCGAAGAGGTGATGCGAGAAGGCATGCAGATCGAAAGTGCCTCGATCCCGACCGAGGACAAGGTCAAGCTTCTCAATGCCCTCTCCGATACCGGACTGCAGAACATCGTGGTCGGTTCCTTCGTGAGCCCGAAGTACACGCCGCAAATGAAGCGCATCGAGGATGTGCTGATCAACTTCAAGCCGAAGGAAGGCGTGACCTATCTCGCGATGATCCCGAACGAGCGCGGCATGGAGCGCGCGCGTGCATTCTCGCCGCCGCTGACCCTTTCGCGCGGCAAAAGCCTGCCGCGCACGAGCTGCCACCAGTGCGATGTCTTCACGCGCCGCAACTACAACCGCTCGCAAATGAAGGAGATGGCCGGCTGGGCCAAGACGATCGCGACGGCCAAGGCCAAGGGCGCCAAGGAAGCCGGCATCGGCACCAACGCCACCTTCGGCTCCAACTTCGTCGGCGACTTCTCCGTCGGCGTGACCATGAAGTTCATGGAGAAGCAGCACGAGCTCTGGGATGCCGCCGGCATCAAGGTCACCTCGATCTCGGTCGGCGATCCGATGGGCTGGGTGCACCCGGCGAAGATCGAGGAAATCTTCACCCGAGTGAAGCGCCAGTGGCCCGACATCACGGAGTTTCGCGCGCACCTGCACAACGCGCGTGGCATGGCGATCGCTTCAGCCTACACGGCCATCCGCATGCTGGACGAGCGCGACACGCTGCGCATGGAAGGTACGCTCGGCGGCATCGGCGGCTGCCCGTACTGCGGCACCGGCCAAGCCACCGGCATGATGCCGACCGAAGACTTCATGCACATGCTCGACGGCATGGGCATCGAGACCGGGGTCGACATGGACAAGCTGATCGAGTGCGTCTGGCTGCTGGAAGAAATTCTGGGACGCCAGGCATGGGGCCATGTCTCGCGCGCCGGTCCGCGGCCGATGAAGAAGGAGCGTCTGTTCGACGCGAACGCGCCTTTCGTCGAGACTCTGGACCAGGCCAAGCATTTCATGTACGGGCCGAAGCTCTACGAAGGCGGCATCTCGCCGTGGACCGAGCAGATCACCAGCCCCTATCTGGAGCGGCTGGAGAAGGGTCAGGCCATGTTCGAGGTCAATGGCAACTGGCCGTGGCAGGAGCCGTTCTTTCCCAAGGTGGAAGACGTGCGTGCCGCGATTGCTGAAACCGAGCAGAAAGAGGCCGCCGCATGAGCCAGGCAGCTACCCAGGGCGAAAGCGCCCTCACTCCCGAGGTCAAGGCGGTCATCGGCGCGACGGCCGAAAAGATCGAGGCGAGCTTCCCGTGGGGAATCGAGCGTGAGGGCCTGCGCATTTTCACGCAGGC
>JBOIEI010000239.1:0-5240 GCA_050741055.1 Burkholderiales bacterium
GCCCTGCGCAGGGTTGCGCGCCAGTGCTGCGCTCTCGCCCCGATTCCCGCGGCTAGGCGCTGCCGGTGCTCGCCGGCTCCTTGATCGGAACGGGGGCGCCATTCGCAGCGCGTTCCCCATGCCCGGCTTTGCGTGCGCTGCGTGAGCGCTCGACATAACGGCTCAGCTCGCTCAGCGCGCGCTGGTAGACCTCGCGCTTGAACTCGATCACCGATTCCAGCGGTATCCAGTAGCTGTTCCAGCGCCAGGCGTCGAACTCCGGGCGTCCGGATGCGCGCAGCTGCACATCGCAGTCGCGCGCAACGAACCGCAGCAGGTACCAGATCTGCTTTTGCCCGCGATAGTTGCCGCGCCAGTCGCGCTTGATCCACTGATCGGGCACATCGTAGCGCAGCCAACCCCGGGTGCGCCCCAGAATACGTACGTGATGCGGCCCTAGACCGACTTCCTCGTTGAGCTCGCGAAACATCGCCTGCTCGGGCGATTCGCCGTGCTTGATACCGCCTTGCGGAAATTGCCACGCGTGCTGATTGACGCGCTTGCCCCAGAACACCTCGTTGCGCTGGTTGAGGATGATGATTCCCACATTCGGGCGATAACCATCCTTGTCGATCATTTAGACACCCGCAATATGCCTCTCTGGCGAGGATTCTTCCACAAATCGGACGGCGGCGAAAGGCGACGTCCGGCGCTGCTCGGAAAACTACGACCTGTGGCGTTTCAGCGTACGAGCCACGGCGTGGGATTGAAAGGCGACGGCCGCAGCTGCTGGAGGAACGACGACGGCAATGCGCCCAGGCGCAATCACGGCATTTGCGCCTGGGCGCAGTTACGGCATGGCGCCCAGGCGCAGTCCAACGGTATCGCAGGCGTTCATCTGCCTCAGCCCTTCCACGAAGCGAGGGAATTCGAGCCCGAACCGCTCCTGCAGGCTCCCCGCGTGCTCGCGCAGCTCCGCCCAGCGCAGGCGCCGCGGTACGGCTGTGAACGCGAACACGATGACGTTGCCTGGCCGCTCAGCGGGCAAACAAAGGCAGCACCCATCGAAGGCGCGCTCGATCGTCTGCAGGTTGCGGTCGAACGCACGGTCGCTCGACCACAGATTCATCGCCAGCACTCCGGAGGGCGAAAGGGCGGCCCGGGCGGCCTGGAAAAACGCTTCGGTCGCAAACGACGCCGCCAGCGAGCGGCCATCGTAGGCGTCGATCAACATGACCTCGTCTGGCCCCTGCTGCTGGCCGATCAATCGCGCGCCATCGCCGATGACGATGGACAGGCGCGCACACTCGCGCGGCAGGGCGAAATACGTGTGCGCGACCTCGACCACTTCGCGCTTGATCTCCACCACGCGCAGCCGCGTCTCGGGCATCGAACGGTAGATGAATTTCGCCAGCGACCCGCCGCCGAGCCCGACCAGGAGTGCGCAACGCGGCGGCGGCACGAACAGCAGAAATCCCATCATCGCGCGGGTGTAGGACAGCTCCAGTGCGTCCGGCCGATCGACCCGCATGGCGCTTTGCACGGTGTCGGAATCCAGGTGCAGCGTTCGCACGCCCTGGCGCTCGCGCACCTCGATGCCGTCGCCGCGGTACAGCAGTGGCGCGCCCCAGATTCGACCCAAGACCCCAAGCATGCGCTGCTCGCACTGGCTCCCTGATGGGTCCGGTTAGAATAATTGCTTTTGTCCGCCGGCAATAGCCAATGCGAGTCTCCCGCCTGTTCCTGTCGACGCTCAAGGAAGCGCCTGCCGAGGCCGAGCTGGTCAGCCATCGGCTGATGTTGCGCGCCGGGCTGATCCGCCGTCTGGCGAGCGGTCTCTATACCTGGTTGCCTCTGGGGCTGCGCGTCCTGCGCAAGATCGAAGCCATCGTGCGCCGGGAGATGAACGCTGCCGGCGCGGTGGAGCTCCTGATGCCCGCCATCCAGCCGGCGGAGCTATGGCAGGAATCGGGGCGCTGGGAGCAGTACGGGCCCGACCTGCTACGGCTGAAGGATCGGCACGAGCGCGACTTCTGCGTCGGTCCCACGCACGAGGAAGTCGTGAGCGACCTGGTGCGCAGGGAAGTGAAGAGCTACCGGCAGCTTCCGATCGTGGTCTACCAGATCCAGACCAAGTTCCGGGACGAGATCCGTCCGCGCTTCGGCGTCATGCGCTCGCGCGAGTTCATCATGAAGGATGCATACTCGTTCCATGCCGACAAGTCCGGACTCGATCTCACCTACCAGGACATGTACCAGGCGTACTCGCGCGTGTTCACCGGACTGGGCTTGCGCTTTCGGGCCGTAGCGGCCGACACCGGCGCGATCGGCGGAACCGGTTCACACGAATTTCACGTGCTCGCCGATTCAGGCGAGGACGCCATCGCCTACTGCCCGAATTCGGATTACGCCGCCAACGTCGAGCTGGCGGAAGCGCTCGCTCCGTCCGAGCCGCGGCTGCAACCGCAGGAGGACATGCGCAAGGTCGCCACACCGGGCAAGACGACCTGCGAGGCGGTGTGCCAGCTGCTCGGCTGTGAGCTCCGCGGCAGCATCAAGGCGATCATGGTGCACGCGCACGGGAAGCTCGCGATGCTGCTGCTGCGCGGAGACCATACCCTGAACGAGATCAAGGCAGCCAAGCTTCCCGATCTCGCCGGGATGCGGCTGGCAACCGGGGAGGAAATCCGTACGGCGACCCGCACACCTCCCGGTTTCATTGGACCCGTGGGATTGGATGGCTCCATTCCCGTCATAGCGGATCGCAGCGCCGCCGGCCTGACGGACTTTGTCTGCGGGGCCAACGAGCCCGATTTTCACCTGGCCGGCGTCAACTTCGGCCGCGACCTGCCCGAGCCTGCCACTGTGGCCGACATCCGCAACGTGGTTGCCGGCGATCCCAGTCCGGACGGCAAGGGAGCCCTCGAAATCTGCCGCGGCATCGAGGTCGGCCACATCTTCCAGTTGCGCAAGAAATACTCGGAAGCCATGAACGTCGCCTTCCTCGACGAGGCGGGCAAGCTGCAAACCATGGAAATGGGCTGCTATGGCATCGGTGTCACCCGCATCGCCGCCGCCGCGATCGAGCAGAATAACGATTCCCGCGGCATTATTTTCCCGGCTGCGATCGCGCCGTTCCAGGTGGCGGTGGTGCCGATCGGAGCCGCCAAGAATGCCGAGGTCCGGGCAGCGGCGGAGCGGGTGCACGACGATTTGGCGGCGGCCGGTGTCGAAGTGCTGCTCGACGATCGAGACGAACGGCCCGGCGTGATGTTCGCCGATATGGACCTGATCGGCATTCCGTATCGGATCGTGGTCGGGGAACGGGGTCTTGCGGCTGGCCAGGTCGAATTCAAGGGCCGGCAGGAAGACAAGGCGGCTGCCGTGGCAGTCGCCGAGGCAGTCGACTATACTCGGGCGCGAATCGTGGCGTCTGGCTAGCAACACCAACTTTTCTTTTTTTCTCGTCAGTGATGAACGCGTTCAACCGCGCTGGCGCCGTGTTGCGTGCCGCGATCCTGCTTATCGCGGCTGCCTTCCATGCCGGCGAAGCGCATTCCGGGCCGCAAATGTACGAGCCGCTTTCGGCAAGCGCCCGGCATGCGCTGCAAAAGGCGGTTTCCGACCAGGCGGTCGAAGGCAGCTCTTTCCAGTCCCGGGAACAGGCGCGAACATGGATACTCGCCATGTCGCCCCGGCTGCGGAAGAAGCTGCCGGATTCGGTGGCGCGCATCGAATTCCTGCGCACGGTGCACTACGAAGCGACCCGGGCCGGACTCGATCCGCAGCTGGTGCTGGCGGTGATCCAGGTCGAGAGCAACTTTCGCAAGTACGCGGTTTCCACGGCTGGCGCCCGCGGCTACATGCAGGTCATGCCGTTCTGGCTCGACCTCATCGGAACTGCGGAGCACAACCTGTTTCACCTGCGCACCAACCTGCGCTATGGCTGCCTGATCCTGCGCCATTACCTGGACATCGAGCGCGGCAACCTCACGCGCGCGCTCGGCCGCTACAACGGCAGTCTCGGCAAGCTCTGGTATCCGTCGCTGGTGCAAACCGCCTGGAAGAACGCCTGGCAGTATGCCGAGCCGATTGCACCGACGACCGCGGGCGTTGCCAACGTCGGCGGGCGCGTCGAGACGCCGGTCACGCCCGTGCCGGCTGTGACAGCGACGGTTCTGCGGCGTTAGCCGGATCGTTCCCGCTCGACAGAGCGCCTAAGGGTACGTCGAGCTCCTGTTCCACCTGCGCAAGCAATCCGCCGGCAGCGCGAACCAGATCGCCATCGCTCGCCTGCGCTTCGTACCTGCGCACGCCAAGCAGCCGGTACAACTCCACCAGTCGTAGCGTTTGCAGATCGCGCGCCAGTACCCACCCCGCCGGCTCGACCCGGCGCGCCCAGCCCGGCGCATTCATCGTCTCGAGCAATTGTTCTACTTCCTCTTCCGGGATCCCGGAGCGGGCGACCAGCTGCGAGACCGTCGGTGTTTGCGATTGCAGGCGCGCCTCGTGCAGCAACTCGATCAGACGCAGCGCCCGGTACAACGCGCCGCCATCGCCGAATAGCGGGCGCCGCGCCCCCATGCGCCAATGCGGCAGCACGGCGACCACGATTGCGCCGAACAGAACGACGAGCCATGACAGATAGATCCACAACAGAAAGATCGGGATGGTGGCGAAGGTTCCGTAGATGAGGTCGTAGGTCGGAAACAGCATCACGTACACACCGAAGCCGCGCTTCATCACTTCGAAGCCGACCGCCGCGGTCATCCCGCCCACCAGTGCATCCTTCACGAGCACCCGGCGGTTCGGAATCATGATGTAGAGCAGCGCGAAGGCCGCGCCGTTGAGCACGATCGGCAGCAGCTTGAGCAGCAGCTCCTGCGCGCCCCGCACGCCACTGACCGATTGCATCGATTGCGTCACCAGCCAGGATGTGAGCGACAGGCTGGCACCGATCAGCAAGGGCCCCACCGTGATGGTCGTCCAGTACATCACCAGCCGCTGCACGACCGAGCGGCTCCGGCGCGCACGCCAGATGCCGTTGAAGACGCGCTCGATGTTCACCAGCAGCATGAGCGCGGTCACCGCCAGGAAGATCAGGCCCACCGCAGTGAGCTTGCCGGCGTTGTCCGAAAATTGCTGCATGTATACCGTGATCACCTTGCCGCTCACTTCAGGCACCAGGGTCGTGAGAAGAAACACCTTGAAGGCGTTGGACCAATCCTGGAACACGGGAAAGGCGGCGAACAGGGTGAGCG
>JBOIEI010000240.1:0-7744 GCA_050741055.1 Burkholderiales bacterium
GCTTCAGGTGCACGGTAATCGCCGGCGCAGCACCGGGCGACTGTGCGAGAGCGGGCGCGGCAATGGCAGCCAGGACAAGAGCTGCCGCGGGCAAAATGACATTCAGGCGCATGGGATTCCTCCGGGACGGGGGAGGACGCAGAATACACCGAATCGCGTCCTGCCCACGCCGTAGAAGATCGTGTCGCGGCTGCGTGCCCGCATGGTGAACGCAAGCCCGAATGGGAATATGCTAGGCGCGCGCCGTCGAATGCGCGGCCTTGCCGGCGCTCCCTGGACGGCGGTCCCGCTCGCCAACGATATCGAAGGAGGTCACATGATCGAACTGCACTCGTCGCCCACGCCGAACGGCCAGAAAGTCATGATCATGCTCGAGGAGACGGGCCTGGAGTGGAAGCACTTCGACATCAACATCCGGCTCGGCGAGCAGTTCACGTCCGAGTACCTGAAGCTGAGCCCCAACAACAAGATCCCGGCCATCGTCGATACCGACGGCCCGGGCGGCGGGCCCTATACGATGATGGAGTCCGGCGCGATCCTCTTCTACCTCGCCGAGAAGACGGGCAAGTTCCTGCCCAAGGACGCGCGCAAGCGCTCCGACACCATGCAGTGGCTGATTTTCCAGATGGCGCACGTCGGCCCGATGTTCGGCCAGGCGAACCATTTCAACAACTACTCGAAGGACAAGATCCAGTACGCCATCGATCGCTACAACAACGAATCGGTGCGCTTGTACCGGGTGTTGGACAATCGCCTGCGCGACAGCGCCTGGCTCGGGTGCGACGAGTACAGCATCGCCGATATGGCCGTGTATCCCTGGACCAAGGGCTACAAGGATCGCGGCATCGACAAGGCGGGCTATCCCAACTTCATGCGTTGGTTCGAGGCGATGGAGGCGCGCCCCGCCGTTCAGCGCAACAACAAGATGGCCGCCGAGATCCGCGAGCGCATGACCAAGGCCGCGGAAGGCAAGACGGCCATCAACATGTTCGACACCAAGGACAATGCCGAGCGGCTGGAACGCGGGACGCGGCGCTAGCGGGATCGTCGCGGGCGGGCTGGTTCGAGCCGGTCAGAGTCGTCGTCGTAGTCCTTCCCCTCCTGATAGGAGGGGCGGGACGCGCGATGCGCGGACCGGGTGGTCCAAGCTCATCCGCCGAGCCTGCACGAGCGATACGCTCGGCGTGCGCGCTATTCCAGCGTGATTCCCGCACTCTTGATCACGCCGGCCCACTTGTCGTAGTCGCGCTTGATCTGCGCCGCAAACGCTTCCGGAGTGCCGGGCGAAGCGGTCGCGCCGAGAGCAGCGAAGCGCTGTTGGGTCTCGGGAAGCTTCAGCACACGCACGACTTCGGCATTGATCTGGCGCACGATGCCCGATGGCGTTCCCGTCGGGCCGAGCAGCCCGTACCAGACCAGCGCTTCGAAGCCCGGCAGGCCGGATTCGGCGACCGTCGGCAGATCGGGCGCGAGCGGCGAGCGCGTGCTGCTGCTGATCGCGAGCGCGCGCAGCCGGCCGCTCTTCAGATGCGGGGCCGAGATGGTCATGTCGCTGAAGCCCATCTGCACCTGCCCGCCCATGAGATCGACCAGTGCCGGCGCCGCGCCCTTGTACGGGATGTGATCGATGCTCACCTTGGTCATCGACTTGAACAGCTCGCTCGCAAGATGGCCCGGCGTTCCGGCGCCCGCACTCGAGTAGTTTGCCGGCGTCGGCCGGGCGCGCAGCCAGCGCACCAGCTCGGCCACCGATCGCGCCTCCACCGACGGATGCACCAGCAGCAGGTACGGGCTGGTCGAGACCAACCCGATAGGCGCGTAATCGCGGAAGGGATCGTAGGGCAACGAGCGATAGAGGCTCGGCGCGATCACGTGCGGCCCGGTCGCGGTCATGAGCCAGGTATAACCGTCCGGCGTGCTCTTGGCCGCAACGCCGTTGCCGACCGTGCCGGCTGCGCCGGGCCGGTAATCGATGACGATCGGCTGGCCGAACTTCTCGATCAGCGGTTGCGTGATCGTGCGCGCGGTGACGTCGGTTCCGCCGCCCGCAGGAAATCCGATGATGAGCCGGATGGGCTTGGTGGGATAGCTCTGAGCAGCCGCAGGCAGCGCGCACACCAGCGCGAACCCGCACAACGCTTGCACGATTCGATGCACGACTCCCCCTTGATGTCGGATGCCCCTTCCAGCTCTTTTTCGTGACGCCCGGGGGCGCCGGCCCGCGCACGATGATACGGCCGAAGCCAGCTCAGCCCGGCTTGCGCCAGCACCAGACGCGAATCGGCGGCACGTTGAGCAGCTCGATGTCGCTCTCGGGATCGCCGAAAAAATCGCGACCCAGTACCGCGACCCGGTCGCGCACCTGGTAGGCGACGAAGCGACCGCCGGGTGCGAGCACCGAACGGATCTCGCGCAGGATCTTCTTGCCGACCTGGCGCGGCATGGTGGAGAACGGGATGCCGGAGATGACGACATCCGGCGCCGGCAAGGCATACTGCCCGAGCGCGGCCGAAATCTGTTCGGCGCTGCCGCGATGCGCGATCAAGCGCGGATCGCGGATGTTCGAGCGCACCAGCTCGACGAGCCGGTGGTCGATCTCGATTGCCAGCAGGCGGCCCTCGCGCGGCAGCGCCTTCAACAGCGCCTGGGTGGTGCCGCCGGTGCCGGGACCGAGCTCGACGACGGTGCGCGCTTGCGCCACGGCGCCCACGCGTACCAGGCGCCGCTCCAGGAACGCGGAGCTCGGCACGATCGAGCCGACCTGCTTCGGCTGGTCGAGAAAACGCAGGAAGAAGGCGAGTGCCTTCTCGGCTTGGGACGTGCTCTTTCTGACACGTGCGGGGCTTGGGATATCGTCCATCGTGCCGCAAGTGTAGCCGATGACGAGGCCGCCGCAAGAGCGTGTCGCTGGATCAGCGCGCCGGCGTAATGCAGCCGTAAGCCAAGGGTCATGCCGCGCCGGTTGACGGCGGACGGGAGCGTCGCGGCCGGATATGATGTAATGCGCTCTGCCGCACGACCCTGCGCGAGGACGCGATGCCTTCGATCCATCCGCCGATCCATGTCGACGACGTGACGCCCGAGAACATGAACAAGGGCGAGGGCTGGGCGATCTCGGAGTTTCGCCTGCCGATCTCGGGCAAGCAGGGCTCCGCGACCACGGTGTTCCATTCGATCTTCCGCCCCGGTTCGACCCATGCCAAGCATCTGCACAGCCGCTGCGACGAAATCGCGGTCTACCTCCAAGGTCACGGCGTGGTCGGTCAAGGCGGCGAGCGCACCGAAGTGCGCCCGGGGCACTGCCGCCTGATGCCTAAAGGCTCGGAGCATTTCTTCTTCAACGAGACCAAGGACGAGGAGGGTCTCGTCATCGGCTTCTATGTCGGCGCGAAAAGCGTCCAGGATACGGGCTACGCGTTTTGCGGCAACGTCACTGAAGCCGATACGTCGATGCCGCGCGGCGCGGGTCTGCGCGGCGGCATACTCGTGCACATCGACGCGGTGAAGCCGCTCGAACACGCGGCCTTGAACGTGCCGGGCGTGGCAATGCGCTTTCCCATCGGCAGCCATAACGGCAGCCCGAACGCGCTCTTCTGGATGACGCTCGAGCCCGGTGCGGCCTTGCCCAGGCATCGCCACGACCGCTGCGAAAAAGTGTATTACATCGTGCGCGGTCATGGTCTCGCAGGCGCCGCGGACGAGCGCACGGAAGTGCGCGCGGGACACGTTCACCTGATTGCGCAAGGCGAGGAACATTTTCTGCTGAACGCGAGCCGGTCCGAGCCGCTGGAAGCGATCGGTGTCTATACCGGTGCCGGCAGCCTGGAAGAGTCCGGCTATGTCGACCTGGGTGCCGCAGCCGAACGGCGTGCCGCCGCACCGTAGCGGTCACGGCGGAACGCGCAACAAAGACGGCCCGGGCCGCGAGGTGCGGGACTCATGCCTCGTGGCGTATGCAGCGGGCTTCATGCCGATCGCGCACAATCGGCGATGACAATGGCGGCAGTCTCGTGGACAATGGACCTTCTGAAGAGCCGGGAGGGAGTAGCGACATGCGATACGAGAAACCGAAAAGCGTGGACGAGGCGGTTGCCTTGCTCGCGGCCGAGAAAGGATTGGCGCGCGTGCTTGCCGGCGGCACCGACCTGCTGGTGCAAATGCGCAGTGGCCGCGCACAGCCCGACCTGATGGTCGATTGCAAGGCCATCGCCGACATGACATCGATCGTGGCCGAGAACGGCGCCTTGCGCTTCGGTGCCGCCACGGCGTGCATGGTGTTGGTCGAGCATCCGGAATTTCCCGCTGCGTGTCCCGGCGTGACCGACGCGGTCAAGCTGATCGGTTCGATCCAGGTCAAGGGACGCGCCAGTGTCGGGGGCAACGTGTGCAACGCTTCGCCCGCCGCGGACAGTGTGCCTGCGCTCATTGCCGCGGGCGCGACCGCCCGAATCTCGGGGCCGCGCGGCAGTCGCGACGTGCCGGTGGAAAGTCTCGCAACGGGTCCCGGCAAGACTTGCCTGGCTCGTGACGAGCTGGTCGTATCGTTCCTCGTGCCGCGCAAGCAGCCGCGCTCCGGCGATGCTTATCTGCGCTTCACGCCGCGCACCGAGATGGACATCGCGGTGGTTTCCGCCGGCGTCAATCTCACGCTCGATGGCGCAGGCATTTGCACCCAGGCGCGGGTAAGTCTCGGCGCGGTGGCCGAACGCCCGTTGCTCGTCGCGGAGGCAGGAGCGGCGCTGATTGGAGCCAAGGTCGATGGCGCCGCGCTGGAACGTCTTGCGGCCGCGGCCAGCGCCGCCTGCCGGCCGATCGACGACAAGCGCGGCACGCGCGAATACCGCATCAATGTCGCTGGCGTGCTCGCACGGCGTGCCGCTCAAATCGCGCTCGATCGAGCGAAAAAGGTGAACTGATGGCCAAGTACCATGTAACGACGACGCTGAACGGAAATCCGGTGGAATTCCTGTGCGAAGCGCACCAAAGCCTGCTCGAGGTACTGCGCGACGAGCTCAATCTCACGGGCACGAAGGAAGGTTGCGCCACCGGTGACTGCGGGGCTTGCAGCGTGACCATCGATGGGCGCCTGGTGTGCTCGTGTCTCACGCTCGGCCCCGAAATCGACGGCAAGGCAGTGGATACCATCGAAGGCATGGCCAACGGCACCGAGCTGCATCCGCTGCAGCAGAAGTTTCTGGAGCATGCGGCTTTGCAGTGCGGCATCTGCACGCCGGGTGTTCTGGTCGCCGCGAAGGCGCTGCTCGAGCGCAATCCCGACCCGACCGAGGAAGAAGCGCGCTACTGGTTGGCGGGCAATCTGTGCCGCTGCACCGGATACAACAAGATCATCGAGGCGGTGCTCGATGCCGCCAGCGAAATGCGGAGGGCTTGATCATGTCGGAAACCATCGTCTATCCCGAAAGAGAGCTGAAGGTCGTCGGTACGCGCCCGGTGCGCCCGGACGGCGTGCCGAAGGTGACGGGCCTCGCGCAATACGGTGCGGATTTCAACCTGCCTGGCATGCTGTGGGGCAGGATCCTGCGCTCGCCGCATGCGCACGCGCGCATCCGCTCGATCAACACCAAGAAGGCGGAAGCGTTGCCGGGCGTCAAGGCGGTCATCACGGCGGCCGACCTGCCCGAGCAGAAGTTCGAATACCTCGGTCCCGAGCGCGTTGCGGTCAACTTCTGGCACATGACGCGCAACATCTTCGCGCGCGAGAAGGCGCTGTACGAAGGTCACGCCATTGCCGCGATCGCCGCCACCAGCAAGGCGATCGCCGAGGAGGCGCTGAAGCTGATCGAGGTCGATTACGAAGTGCTGCCGCACGTGATCGACGTGGACGAAGCGATGCAGCCCGACGCGCCGCTGCTGTTCGAGGACATGATCACGCGCGGCATCGACCCTGCGCCCACCAAGCCCTCGAATGTTTCCAAGCGCACCGAGTACAAGCTCGGCGATGTCGAGAAGGGATTCGCCGCGGCCGACCACGTCGTCGAGGCGAGCTTCAAGACCAAGCCCGTGCACCAGGGCTATATCGAGCCGCAAGCCTGTCTCGCCCGCTACGACACCGACGGCCAGGCCGAGCTCTGGTCGTCGAGCCAGGGGCATTTCGTGGTGCGCACCATGACCTCGCGCCTGGTCGGCATGAAGGTGGCCGACCTGCGCTGCCATGCCGCCGAAATCGGCGGTGCGTTCGGCGGCAAGACCGTGGTGTATGTCGAGCCGGTGGCGGTGGCGCTCTCCAAGAAGTCGGGCCATCCGGTGAAGATCATGATGAGCCGGGAAGAGGTGTTCAAGGCGACCGGGCCGACCTCCGGGGCTTCGATGACGATCAAGATCGGCGTCATGAAGGACGGCAAGATCGTCGCCGCCGAGGGCATCTTCAAGTACCAGGCGGGCGCGTTCCCGCAATCGCCCGTCATGAACGGATGCATGTGCAGTTTCGCGCCTTACGACATCGCGAACGTGCACACTGTTGGCTACGACGTCGTCTCGAACCGGCCCAAGACAGTCGCATATCGCGCTCCGGGGTCGCCGATCTCGGCGTATGCGGCCGAGAGCACGATGGATCTCGCGGCGCGCAAGGTCGGCATGGATCCGATCGAGTTCCGACTGAAGAACATCGCCCGGCCCGGAGCAAAGACCGTCTTCGGCACCACGCTCAACCACGCGGGCTTCGCCGAAACGCTGCAGGCATTGCAGAAGCATCCCGGCTACGAGACGAAGCTCGGCGAGAATCAGGGACGCGGCGTGGCGGTGGGGTACTGGTTCAACGGCGGTGGCGAATCCAGCGCCACCGTCCATGTCAACGAGGACGGCACGGCCGTCGTGGCCGAAGGCAGCCCCGACATCGGCGGCTCGCGCGCCTCGATGGCGCTCATGGCAGCCGAAACGCTTGGTATTGCGTACGAAGCAGTGCGGCCGATCATCGCCGATACCAATTCAGTCGGCTATACGCAGGCCACCGGCGGCTCGCGCGTGACGTTCGCCACCGGCATGACGGTCATCAATGCGTGCAACAAGGTGATCGAAGAAATGTGCGTGCGGGCCGCGAAGCTCTGGAAGGTGGATCGCGCCGACGTGATCTGGGAAGACGGCCATGCGCGCCCCGCGGGCAAGCGCGCGGGCGAGTTCGAGCCGCTGTCGTTCAAGGCGATCGCCGCGAAGCGCACCGCCACGGGCGGGCCCATCACCGCTTCGGCTTCGATCAACGCCGAGGGCCAGGCGCCGGGATTCTCCGCCCAGTTCTGCGACGTCGAGGTCGATCCCGAAACGGGCTATGTGAAGATTCTGCGCTTCGTCGCCGCCCAGGACGTGGGCCGCGCGATCCATCCCGCCTATTGCGAGGGGCAGATCCAAGGCGGGGTGGTGCAAGGCATCGGCTGGGCATTGAACGAAGAGTACATCTACGATCGCGACGGCCACATGGAAAATCCGGGCTTCCTCGACTACCGCATTCCGGTCGCTTCCGACGTGCCGATGATTGAGGCCATTCTGGTCGAAGTGCCGAATCCGAAGCATCCGTATGGCGTCAAGGGTGTGGCCGAGGCCAACATCGTTCCGCCCATGGCGGCGGTTGCCAACGCGATCCAGAGCGCCACGGGCTTGCGCATGACCGAGCTGCCGATGTCGCCGCCTAAGGTGCTCGCTGCGCTGGATGCCGCTGCTCGCGAGCGCTGACCCAGCGTCGTGAC
The DNA here is from genome assembly GCA_050741055.1 of Burkholderiales bacterium. GTDB lineage: Bacteria > Pseudomonadota > Gammaproteobacteria > Burkholderiales > WYBJ01 > WYBJ01. The sequence continues at coordinate 7,698 of JBOIEI010000240.1, forward strand.
TGCTGGATCCCCGCCTACGCGGGGATGACCCTTCTGGGCTCCGGCGC
>JBOIEI010000241.1:0-5527 GCA_050741055.1 Burkholderiales bacterium
CAACAGCAGGGCCTGCGACTATGTGTGCCGGGGTGTCGAAACGCCCGATGGCTGGATCTGGCGCGCGCTCGCGCGCGATCGAACGCGCGGCTCCGCGGCCGGTGAGGGTTAGTTAGCAGGAAAAAGGGTTGGGGATGAGGGAGGGCCTGCGCCTCGTGCTCAGCCGCGTGTCGCTTTCCATGCGCTGGTCGAGCCGCCGGATTTGACCGTCCCCTCGATGGTGTTGCCGTCGACGCGCCCGGTGAATTCCGCGCCGCCCGCGGTGAAGCTGATCCGATCACCGTGCAGCCGCCCGTTCAGCATGACGGGGCCGTTCGAGGTCCTGACGTTGCCGCCGATCTTCTGGAAGGTTTGCGTAAGCTCCAGGTCGCCTTGCGCGGACTTCCACTGGCCTTGCACCTTGGCCGGCACGATCCACAGCAGCGCGGTGCGATAGTAGCCGCTCGCCTCGGAAACCGTGCTGGTCTCGTCGGCCTCCCATTCGCCCATCGTGAACGTATTGGAGACCACGCGTGTGCCCGGCTTCATGTCGAGAATCTTCGACCGCAGCCGCAGGTTGATGTCCGGCAGCAGGAACATCGTGATGACGCTCGCCTGGGAGAAATCCGTCTCGAACAGGTCGGCCTTGCGGAATTCGACCTTGCCGGCCACGCCTTCCTTTTCGGCGTTGCGCTTGGAGAGCTCGACCATCTCGGGGTTGTATTCGATGCCGGTCGCGCGCACGCCCCGCTTGGCGGCGGTGATGACCGTGCGTCCGTCGCCGGAGCCGAGATCCATCAGGTAGTCGTTCGGCGTGACCTTGGCCATGTCGAGCATACGATCGACCAGCGCCTGGGGTGTGGGCACCCAGACGACGTCCTTGCCTTCCTGGCCGACCTGAGGCTCGTAGGCGCCGGGCTTGGCGGGCTGGGCCTGCGCAAAGGCGCCGATCGTGACGCCGACGAGGAGCGTGAATGCGATCTGACGCACCAGCTTTGCAGCAGTCGTGGGCCGTGCAGCAGTCATGGGCGATTCCTGGCGTAAATGAAAGTCGATCGGACGTACGTGTCGTGCCGATGATACCCGAGGCGACCGGCCGCCCGCGCGCGTGCAGGGCGACGTTCGAATTGGAGTTGGCGATGACTCGCTCAATCACTTCATTTGCGCAGGCACGGGTTCCGATTCGGGCCGGCCTGGGTAGCGATATCCGGGCTAGCTCGGCGCCGGCAGCCCGAGCGTCTCGGCCAACCAGTGCGAGACGACGCCCGCCACGTGCGCTTCGCGCCCATGGTAGAAGTGATCGCAGTTCTCGATGAGACGCACGCGACACGGCCCGCCGGCGGCAGCCTGGAATTCCTCGGCCGGATAGCGGTCGCGGTCTTCCTTGTCGCCGCGGATCGCGAGCACCGGACACGTGATCCGGGGTGCCAGCGCGATCGTGTCGGGCACGCTCGCTAGCCGGTCGAGGAAGCTCTCGGCGCTGATCACGTGCCACCAGCCGGGCATGAACATGAGGCTGCGCCCGCGCCCCTGCGTCACGAGCGCCTTCGCCCGCGCGGTCAGCTCGGCGAGCTGGTCGCCTGCGAACAGCTTTTCGCTGCCCCCGGAGGTGTCCTGCCGCGCGCCGCCGCGCCCCGCCGACAGCAAGACCAGGGCAGGGGTCTGCGGGTGATCGACGACGTGGCGCGTGCCCAGCATGCCGCCGTTGCTGTGGCCGATGACGACCGGGGCCGCCTGGCCGCGCTCGGCCAGCCAGCGTGCGGCGATGCGATTGTCCTCGATCGCCTCCGCCGTGGTCTGGAACGCGCCGCCCTGCGCGATACGGCTATCACGTGTGCTGAGGATGTCGTGACCGCGGCGGTTGAAGGCGACGAAAGCGAGTCCCAGGCGCTCTAGCACGGGCGGGAGAAAACGCGCCGCGCCGACGTAGAAGTTCATCGTGTTGCCGTGGAAATAGAGCGCCGCGCCCCTGACCGGGGTCGAGTCCGGCGTGTACATCACGCCATCGAGTGGCGTCGTGTCGGTCGGGATCGCGATCAATTCGGTTTTCATGCCGCACCCCTGGCTTCGTCGCATGCCGAAAGCGATTCGCCTATACTGCCCAGCCTGGAGCGCGTTGGCAACGCGGGCTCGTTCGCCTGCAGCGGCGTGTTCGGCGCGTTTCCCCCGAAATCGAGCGACAGATGATGGCCCCTGCCGCTTCGGCGCGGCCGGGAAGGCGCACCCGAGCGAGAGACCTATGTACGAACGAGAAGGCTTCCGAGGCTATCTGGACCGGCTGCGCAGCCGCAACCAGCTGCTCGACCTGCACGAGCCGGTGGACAGTCGGCACATCGCGACCCTGGTCGACCAGAGCGACAAGGCGCTTTTGTTCCACCGCGTGATCGGCTACGACATGCCGGTGGTGTCGGGGCTCATCCGTTCCAGCGAGCGCATGGCAATTGGCATGGGCGTGGAGCGCTACGCGGACATCGAGCAGGTGCTCACGCGCGCGCTCGCCTCGCCCATCCAGCCGAAATACGTCGAGACCAGCCGGGCTCGCGAAGTGACCCGGGTCGGCGACGAGGTGGATTTGTTCGATCTGCCAGTGCCGATGTCCTCGGTGCTCGACGGCGGGCCAGTCATCACCGCCGGCGTCACCATCGTGCGCGACGGCCAGGGCGCGCTCAACGCCGGCATCTATCGCTACATCCTCAAGGAGCGCAACCTCACCGGCATCGATATCGTCACGCCGAACAACCTGCGCGCGCTGGCGTGGAAGGCCTACGAGGAGCAGCGGCCCTTGCCGATCTCGATCTCCATTGGCACGCACCCGTTCGAATTCATGGCTTCGGGCTACCGCGCGCCGATGGGTGTCGACGAGATCTCGATCGCGGGGGGCATGCGCGGCGCGCCGGTGGAGCTGGCGATGTGCGAGACGATCGACGTGCCGCATATCGCGGATGCCGAGATCGTGCTCGAGGCCGAGATCCTGCCCACGGGCTGGAAGTGGCCCGAAGGCCGGTTCGGCGAATTCACCTGGCTCATGGGTGCGCTGCACTGGAATCCGCTGGTGCGGGTGAAGGCGATTTCGCATCGCCGCGACCCGATCTACTACAACCTGCACATGCCGTGGGAAGTCGCCTGGCTCATGATCCCGACGCGCTGGGCGCAGCTTCGCACCGCGCTCAAGGCCGCCGGCATCCAGGTGAAGGACATCAATGTCACGCTGGGCGGCATCGGTGCCTGGCACGTGGTGATGTCGATCAAGAAATCCGCCGGTGAAGGCAAGAACGCGCTGCTCGCAGCACTGTCGGTGAGCGACATCAAGCACGCGGTCGTGGTGGACGATGACATCGACGTGTTCAATCCGATCGACGTCGAGTGGGCGATCGCGACTCGCGTCCAGGGCGACCGCGACGTGTTCGTGATCTCGGGCGCGCGCGTGAAGCCGCTCGATCCGAGCCTGCCCGTCATGCCGGCCGGCGTCGTGCCGACCGGCGCGAAGGTCGGGGTCGATGCAACGATTCCGGAGAACATCCCGCACGAACGCTACGAGCGCATCAGCTACGCCTATGCGGACAAGGTGAAGCTCGGCGCCTACAAGCTCGATGCTGGTGCGGTTCAGGCCGGCGACAGGAAGCCCAAGGCCGACGAGATCGCGCGCCTTGCCGAGCGGATCCTGGCGATGATCGGCGACAAACCGCTGTATTACGCGCAGCTCATCGACGCCTTTCCCGACGTGCCGCTGCAGGCGATCACGCGCGCCTTCGGCGAGCTGCACGCCGGCGAGAAATTGTGGCAGGACAAGGACGGCCGCATGTGCGTGCGCGGCTCTGCGTTCGCGGCGAAGCCGCCGGGATAGCCCAGCCTCTAACGCAAACCAGGAGGGCGATCGGATGACGAGCGGTCAGCATTGGGTCGGCACCTGGGCGGCGGCACCGGCGCCGGCCGAGGGCGTCGTCGGCTTCAACAACCATACCCTGCGCATGAACGCCCGCGTCAGCATCGGCGGCGAGCGGCTGCGGATGCGCATCTCGAACGCCTACGGCAACCGGCCGCTGGCGATCGGCGGCGCCCGCGTTGCGTTGCGCGACAAGGGCCCCGGGATCGTGCTCGGTACGGACCGAAAGCTGACCTTCGGCGGCAGCGACCGCACCGCGATCGCCGCCGGGGCCGTCGCGTTCAGCGACCCGGTCGATCTGTCGGTCAAGCCGCTCGCCGATCTTGCGGTCAGCCTTCATCTGCCCGGCGAGGTGCTGGTGAATTTCGCGATTACCGGGCGCTATGCGCGGCAGACCAACTACATCTCACCGCCCGGCGACTTCACGCGCGAGACCGTGATGCCGGTGGGCAATCTGACCGATCAGTGGTTTTTCCTGTGCGGCGTCGATGTGCTGGCCCCGGCCGAAGCCGGCGGTGTGGTCGCGCTCGGCGACTCGCTGACCGACGGCAACATCTCGACGATCGACGCGTTCTGCCGCTGGCCCGACCAGCTGGCGCGCCGCCTCGTCGAACGCGGCGGCCGGCCGGTCGGGGTCATGAACAACGGTCTCGGCGGCAACCGCATCCTGCACGATCTGCGCGGCGACAGCGGCCTCAGGCGCTTCGACCGCGACGTGCTGAGCCAGCCCGGCGTCACGCATGTCATCGTGATGCTCGGCACCAACGATTTGCGCAATCGCTGGGCCAAGCCCGAGGAGGAAGTCACCGGCGAGCAGATGATCGCCGGGCTGCAGCAGATGGTGGTGCGGGCGCACAGCTGCGGCCTCAAGATCATCGGCGCGACCTTGACCCCGTTCGGCAACGAGACCTACATGGCCAATGCCTGGACCCCGACGCGCGAGAAGCACCGGGTGACGGTCAACACCTGGATCAGAGAGAGCAGCGCCTTCGATGGTGTGGCCGATTTCGACGCGGCACTGCGCGACCCCGAGATCCCGACGCAAATGCGTGCGGTGGACGATTGCGGCGATGGTCTGCACCCGTCGGACGGCGGCTACTGCAAATTGGGCGACGCGATCGACCTTGCGTTGCTGGACTGAGAAAGGTCACCAGGCACGAGGTTGGGCAGCTCGCTCATCGCAGTGTCCAAAGAACGGCTATGCCGGCAAAGTAGACACCAAGCACGGCGAGCGAGTCGTATCCCATGCGCGCGACCGTGCGATCGCGCCGCTCCAGCATTCCGACCAGGTACAGGCTGGTCAGTACGATGGGCGAGCAGCGCGCCGAAGCCGGCGAAGGAACCGACTTCGCGGAGCACCTGCGGGCCATCGTAGAGTACGTCCACAGCGAAAAGGATGGTCACGTTGAACAGGTTCGTGCCGAACACGTCCGCAACGGCCATCTCGTAGCGCTTTAGTCGCACGGCGGCGAGCACCGTGCTCACCCTGGGCTTCCGATATCGCCGCGCCGGCGTTCGGGGCATCGCTCGTTCCGTGGCAGCGCAGCCGGCCACGTATCGGCCGGCTGCGGGTGGCCGCAGCAACGGATATGCCCTTGACCCCCACCGTGCCGCGAGGCCGCCGATTCAGCGTGGTTCCGGTGCCTGGGGGCAATCAGCAAGGCT
>JBOIEI010000242.1:0-12260 GCA_050741055.1 Burkholderiales bacterium
GGGCTGCGCTTTGCGATCCGCGAGGGCGGCAAGACGGTTGGGGCTGGAGTGGTCTCCAAGGTCCTTGAATAACGAGTGAACAGAGCGATGAAGTGAAGCGTGAAGCGTGAAACGTGAGGCGCGACTCACGCGCGCCGAACCCTTTCACTTATCACTCTTCACCTTTCACGCGAAGCGAAAGCACAACAAATGGCTGTCAAGAGTCAGAAGATACGTATCCGATTAAAGGCGTTCGACTACCGTCTGATCGACCAGTCGGCGCTCGAAATCGTCGATACGGCCAAGCGCACGGGCGCCGTGGTCAGGGGACCGGTGCCGTTGCCGACGCGGTTGCAGCGCTTCGACGTGCTGCGCTCCCCGCACGTCAACAAGACCTCGCGCGACCAGCTCGAGATCCGCACGCACCTCAGATTGATGGACATCATCGACCCGACCGACAAGACGGTCGACGCGCTGATGAAACTGGATTTGCCGGCAGGCGTGGACGTCGAGATCAAATTGTAGACATTGGACAAAGACGCGATCCGCGCTAGCGCGGGTCGCGTTTCTAACCCTTTCCGGTCAATTGCAACCGGGCCCTTCAAGCAAGGGGAACGATAAATGAGCATGGGATTGGTCGGCCGCAAGGTCGGCATGACACGTATCTTCACCGCCGACGGCGACAGCATTCCGGTCACGGTGCTGGACGTCTCCAACAACCGGGTTTCGCAGGTGAAGACCGAGCAGGGCGACGGCTATTGCGCGGTCCAGATCATCTGCGGCACCCGCCGCGCCTCGCGTGTGAACAAGGCGCTCGCCGGACACTTCGCCAAGGCCGGTGTCGAAGCAGGCAACGTCATGCGCGAATTTCGCGTGAGCTCGCAAGAAGCGGCGAACTTCGCTCCGGGCGCGCAGGTGGGCCCGGATGTGTTCAAGGTCGGCCAGCGGGTCGACGTCGTCGGCACCTCGATCGGCAAGGGCTTCGCGGGCGTCATCAAGCGCCATCACTTCAGCTCCAACCGGGCGAGCCACGGCAACTCGATCACGACGCGTGCGCCCGGCTCGATCGGCCAGGCGCAGGATCCGGGGCGGGTATTTCCAGGCAAGAAGATGCCGGGACACCTCGGCAACAAGCGTCGGACGGCGCAGAACCTCGAAGTGGTGCGCATCGATGCCGAGCGCAAGCTCCTGCTCGTGCGCGGCGCCGTGCCGGGCCATGCCGGAGGCGCGATCACCGTGGCGCCGTCGACCAAAGCGAGGGCGTGATGGAATTGCAACTGATCAATGACAAGGGCGAGGCGACGGCATCGGTGGCCGGTTCGGACGCCTTGTTCGGCCGCGCTTACAACGAGGCGCTCGTACACCAGCTGGTCAAGTCGTACCTGGCCAACGGACGCCAGGGAACACGGGCGCAACGCGCGCGCGGCGAAATCAACAAGAGCACGGCCAAGCCGTGGCGGCAGAAAGGCACCGGCCGCGCCCGCGCCGGCATGGCTTCGAGCCCGTTGTGGCGCGGCGGCGGCAAGATCTTTCCCTCGAGCCCCGACGAGAACTTCACGCACAAGGTGAACCGCAAGGTCTATCGCGCCGGCATCGCGACCATCCTGTCGCAACTGGTGCGCGAGGGGCGCTTGAGGGTGGTGGAGAGCTTCGCAGTCGATGCGCCGAAGACGAAGCTGCTCGCCGCGAAACTGAAGGACATGGGGCTCGAGCGCGTGCTGATCGTCACCGACAACGTCGACGAGAACCTGGAGCTGTCGTCGCGCAACCTGATGCATGTCGCCGTGTGCGGCGTGCAGCAGGCCGATCCGGTCAGCCTGGTCGGTTTCCCGCAAGTGCTGGTCACCCGTGCCGCCCTGGCCAAGTTCGAGGAGGTGTTCGCGTGAGCGAGTCCGCCAAACCCGCCCCCAAGCCGGCGAGCGTAGCCCGCCAGCAGCGCCTCATGCAGGTGCTGCTCGCCCCCACCGTGTCGGAAAAGAGCACGATGGTCGGCGATAAGCACAACCAATACGTATTCCGCGTCGATCGCGCTGCCACCAAGGGCGATGTCAAGGCGGCCATCGAACTGATGTGGAAAGTCAGCGTGGAAGGCGTCCAGGTGCTCAATGTCAAGGGCAAGGAGAAACGCACCGGGCGCTTCATCGGCCGGCGCAACAGCTGGAAGAAAGCCTACGTGCGATTGAAGCCGGGGCAGGAGATCAACTTCGCCGAAGGTGAGGGACGATAATGGCGCTGGTCAAAGTCAAGCCGACATCCCCGGGCCGGCGTACGCTGGTCAAGGTCGTCAATCGCGACCTGCACAAGGGCCGCCCGTATGCGCCGCTCACCGAACGGCAGAGCCGGCGCGCAGGGCGCAACAACAGCGGCCACATCACGATGCGCCACCAGGGTGGCGGGCACAAGCAGCACTATCGGATCATCGATTTCCGCCGCAACAAGGACGGCATCCCGTGCCGCGTCGAGCGCATCGAGTACGATCCGAACCGCAGCGCCAACATCGCGCTGCTGGTCTATGTCGACGGCGAGCGGCGCTACATCATCGCGCCCAAGGGCATCACGGTCGGCGCCCAGCTCGTGAGCGGTCCCGAGGCGCCGATCAAGGCGGGCAACGCGATGCCGCTGCGCAACGTTCCGGTCGGCAGCACGATCCATTGCGTGGAGATGCTGCCTGGCAAGGGAGCGCAAATCGCGCGCTCGGCCGGCACCTCGGTGCAGCTTCTCGCTCGCGAGGGAAGCTACGCGCAGCTGCGGCTGCGCTCGGGCGAGATCCGGCGCGCGCACATCGATTGCCGCGCGACCATCGGCGAAGTCGGCAACGAAGAGCATTCGCTGCGCTCGATCGGCAAGGCGGGCGCCAAGCGCTGGCGCGGCATCCGGCCGACCGTGCGCGGCGTGGCGATGAATCCGATCGATCACCCGCACGGCGGCGGCGAAGGTCGCACGGCCGCGGCCCAGCCGCCGGTGAGCCCCTGGGGCGTGCTCTCCAAGGGCTACAAGACGCGCAAGAACAAGCGCACCGATACGATGATCGTACGGCGCCGCAACAGCAACAAGGGTTAAGCTCATGGCACGTTCCGTCAAGAAGGGACCGTTCGTCGATCTGCACCTGGTGAAGAAGGTGGAGACGGCGCGGGCGTCGAACGACAAGCGGCCGATCAAGACCTGGTCGCGCCGTTCCACCGTACTGCCGGATTTCGTCGGCCTCACGATCGCGGTCCACAACGGCAAGCAGCACATCCCGGTGTACGTGACCGAGAACATGGTCGGCCACAAGCTGGGCGAGTTCTCGCATACGCGCACGTTCAAGGGCCACTCGCGGGCCGGCAGCGCAGACAAGAGGGCCGGCCCTGGCCCGAGGAAGTAGCGGAAGACGACATGGAAACCACAGCGAAGCTACGCGGCGTGCGCCTTTCGGCGCAGAAGGGGCGACTGGTCGCCGACCAGATTCGGGGCATGCCGGTCGACCGCGCGCTCAACGTGCTGCAGTTCAGCCCCAAGCGCGCGGCCACGATCATCCGCAAGGTGGTCGAGTCGGCGATCGCAAACGCCGAGCACAACGACGGCGCCGACATCGACGAGCTGAAGGTCACGCGCATCTTTGTCGAGCGCGGGACGTTCCTGCGCCGCTTCCAGGCGCGCGCCAAGGGGCGGGCCAACCGAATCATGAAGCCCACCTGTCATATCTTCGTGACGGTCGGCGACGGAAGGAACTGATATGGGCCAGAAGATTCATCCGACCGGTTTTCGTCTCGCAGTCAACCGCGGCTGGGCCTCGCGCTGGTATGCGAACAACCGCAACTTCGCCTCGATGCTGAACGAAGACATCAAGGTACGCGACTACCTGCGCAAGAAGCTCTCGCATGCGGCGGTGGGGCGCGTGGTGATCGAGCGCCCGGCGAAGAATGCGCGCATCACCGTGCACAGCGCGCGCCCCGGCGTCGTGATCGGCAAGAAGGGCGAGGACATCGAGGTGCTGCGCGCCGAGCTGCAGCGGATGCTCGGCGTTCCGGTGCACGTGAACATCGAGGAGATCCGCAAGCCCGAGCTCGATGCGCAACTGGTGGCCGATTCCATTGCCACCCAGCTGCAGAAGCGCATCATGTTCCGGCGCGCGATGAAGCGCGCCATCACCAATGCCATGCGCCTGGGCGCGCAGGGCATCAAGATCGCCAGCTCCGGGCGCCTCAACGGCATCGAGATCGCGCGCTCGGAGTGGTATCGCGAAGGACGGGTGCCGCTGCACACGCTGCGTGCGGACATCGACTACGGGTTCGCCGAGGCGAAGACCACCTACGGCGTGATCGGCATCAAGGTCTGGGTGTTCAAGGGCGAGACGATCGGCAAGGGCGATCGTCCGGTCGGTCCGGCGGCGGGCGAGCCGGCAGCCGATACGCCGGCGCCGACGCGACGCCCACGCAAGACGGGAACCAAGCAAAATGCTGCAACCAGCTAGGCGGAAATACCGCAAGGAACAGAAGGGCCGCAACAAGGGCATCGCCACGCGCGGCAACAAGGTGAGCTTCGGCGAGTTCGGGCTGAAGGCGCTTGGCCGGGGTCGCCTGACCGCGCGCCAGATCGAGGCAGCCCGGCGGGCCATGACGCGGCATATCAAGCGCGGCGGCCGGATCTGGATCCGCATCTTCCCGGACAAGCCGATTTCGCAGAAGCCGGCGGAAGTGCGCATGGGTAACGGCAAGGGCAATCCCGAGTACTGGGTGGCCGAGATCCAGCCGGGCAAGGTGCTGTACGAAATGGACGGCGTCGACGAAGCGCTCGCGCGCCAGGCCCTGGGGCTGGCCGCTTCCAAGCTGCCGATGCGCACCGCGTTCGTCGTCCGGCAACTCGGAGGCTAGCCATGAAGGCCGCGGAATTGAGAGCGAAAAGCGCTGACGACCTGCAGGGCGAGCTGACCGATCTGCTGCGTGCCCAGTTCGGCTTGCGGATGCAGAAAGCGACCCAGCAGCTATCGAACAACAGCCAGCTGCGCAAGGTGCGCCGCGACATCGCCAGGGTGCGCACCGTCCTGGCCCAGAAGGGACAAAAGCAATGAGCGAAGCCAACCGCGCACGCACGTTGAGCGGGCGCGTGATCTCCGACAAGGCCGACAAGACGGTGACCGTGATGGTCGAGCGCAGGGTCACCCACCCGATCTACGGCAAGATCATCCGCCGCAGCGTGAAGCTGCACGCCCACGACGAGAACAACGAGTGCCACACCGGCGACATCGTGCTCATTCAGGAGTGCCGGCCGCTGTCGCGCCACAAGAGCTGGCGCGTGACCCAGCTGGTGGAAAAGGCGCCGACCGTCTAGAGAATCGTTGCGCAAGCATTTACTTATGGTTTGACGGCCAGCTATAATCGCTGGCTCCCATTCGCCCCGGCTTTTCTGCCATTCGGCACGGCAGGGCGTTCTTGACCCGGACGGGTTCCAATACTGGCCGCCGTTTGACTGGAGTTGGGCGGACCAAGTTGGAAAAGTGTTGAGCGGTAGCCAAAGAGAACGAACATGATCCAGATGCAGACCATGCTGGACGTCGCTGACAATACCGGTGCACGAACCGTGATGTGCATCAAGGTGTTGGGCGGCTCCAAGCGCCGCTATGCCGGCATCGGCGACGTGATCAAGGTGAGCGTGAAGGACGCCGCTCCCCGCGGGCGCGTGAAGAAGGGCGAGGTATACGACGCGGTGGTGGTGCGCACCGCCAAGGGCGTGCGCCGCCAGGACGGTTCGCTGGTGCGCTTCGACGGCAATGCGGCGGTGCTGCTCACTCCCAAGCTCGAGCCGATCGGCACGCGAATCTTCGGACCGGTGACTCGGGAGCTGCGGACCGAGCGCTTCATGAAGATCGTGTCGCTGGCGCCTGAAGTGCTGTAAGGGAGACTAGGGCGATGCGAAAGATCAAGAAGGGCGATGACGTCGTGGTCACCGCCGGCAAGGACAAAGGCAAGCGCGGCACGGTGCTGCGCGTGGTGGACGCCGATCATCTGCTGGTCGAGGGCGCCAACCGGGTGAAGAAGCACCAGCGGCCGAACCCGATGCGCGGGCAGCAGGGCGGCATCATCGAGAAGGAGATGCCGCTGCACGCCTCGAAGGTCGCGATCTTCAATCCCCAGACGCGCAAGGCCGACCGGGTCGGCTTCCGCAATCTGGAGGACGGCCGCAAGGTGCGCTTCTTCAAGTCCAACGGCGAAGTCATCGACGCCTGAGGCGGCGGAAACGAGAGGTACGCACAATCATGGCGCGTTTGCAGGACCATTACCGCGAGAGCGTAGTCAAGCAGCTCACCGAGCAGTTCGGCTACAAATCCGTCATGGAAGTCCCGCGCATCGAGAAAATCACGCTCAACATGGGCGTGGGCGAGGCGGTCGCCGACAAGAAGGTCATGGACAACGCGGTGGCCGACATGACCAAGATCGCCGGGCAGAAGCCGGTGATCACCAAGGCGCGCAAGTCGATCGCGATGTTCAAGATCCGTGACGGCTACCCGATCGGCTGCAAGGTGACGCTGCGCGGCAAGCGCATGTACGAGTTCCTGGATCGGCTGGTCACGGTGGCGATCCCGCGGATCCGGGACTTCCGCGGCATCCCGGTTCGCTCGTTCGACGGGCGTGGCAACTTCAACATGGGCGTGCGCGAGCAGATCATCTTCCCCGAGATCGAGTACGACAAGATCGACGCGATCCGGGGCATGAACATCACGATCACGACCACGGCAAGAAACGACGAAGAGGCGCGCGCGCTGCTGGCGGCGTTCCGCTTCCCATTCCGAAACTGAGAAGGCAACGAGCGGGAACCCACAAATGGCGAAACTCTCCCTCATCAATCGCGAACAGAAGCGCCGCGCCACGGTGAAGAAGTATTCGGCCAAGCGCGCCGCGCTGTTCGCCATCCTGGAGGATGTGCGGGCGACCGACGACGCGAAGCAGCAGGCGCGCGAGAAGCTGCAGGAGCTGCCGCGCAATGCGAGCCCGGTGCGGCTGCGCAACCGCTGCACGCTCACCGGCCGGCCGCGCGGCAATTTCCGCAAGTTCGGGCTGTCGCGCAACAAGTTGCGCGAGATTGCAATGCGCGGCGAGATTCCCGGCGTGATCAAGGCGAGCTGGTAGGAGACGGCGATGAGCATGAGTGATCCGATCGCCGACATGCTGACGCGCATCCGAAATGCGCAGATGTCGGAGAAGCCGTCCACCGCCATGGCATCGTCCAAGGTCAAGGTGGCGATCGCGAAGGTACTGAAGGACGAGGGCTACATCGAGGACTTCAACGTGGTCGACGCCGACGGCAAGCCGCGCCTGGAGATCGGGCTCAAGTACTACGCGGGCCAGCCGGTGATCGAGAAGATCGAGCGCGTGAGCAAGCCGGGGCTGCGCGTATATCGGCCGAGCAAGTCGGTTCCGCGCGTGATGAACGGGCTCGGTATCGCCATCGTTTCGACGTCCAAGGGCGTCATGACCGATCGCAAGGCGCGCGGCATGGGAATCGGCGGCGAAGTCCTGTGCGTCGTGGCCTGATAGGGGAGAGCGCGACATGTCGAGCAGAGTAGCGCGCATACCGGTGGCGATTCCCACCGGGGTCGACGCCACCATCGCCGAGGGCCTCCTCTCGGTCAAGGGCCCCCTCGGAGCGCTTTCGCAGGCCATGTCGGCGAACGTGAAAGTGTCGAAGGTCGACAACCGCCTGGAGTTCGAGGCCGTGGGCGAGAGCATCCAGGCCCGGGCGATGTCGGGCACCCTGCGGGCCCTGGCGGCCAACATGGTGCAAGGGGTCTCGAAAGGATTCGAGCGGCGCCTGAACCTGGTCGGCGTGGGCTACCGGGCGCAAGCGCAGGGCGACAAGCTCAACCTCACGCTGGGCTTCTCGCATCCGGTCGTGCACGCCATGCCCCAGGGGGTGAAGGTGGAAACGCCGACCCAGACCGAGATCGTGATCAAGGGCATCGACAAGCAGCGGGTCGGCGAAGTCGCCGCCCAAGTAAGAGCATACCGGCCCCCCGAGCCGTACAAGGGCAAGGGTGTGCGGTATTCGGATGAAGTGATCGTGCTGAAGGAGACCAAGAAGAAGTAGGCGCTCCTGCCGAGGCCCAGCGGCACGGCCAAGCGCCGCCTGCCGACGGGCCGATGGACGCCGACTGGTTCTTCGGAACAACGCCATGCATGACAAGAACACTGCCAGGACTCGCCGCGCACAGCGGACCCGCCGCCGGATTGGCGGATTGAACACGGCGCGCCTCACGGTGCATCGCTCCAATTGCCACATCTACGCGCAGGTGATCGACGCAGCCGGGGTCAAGGTGCTCGCATCCGCATCCACCGTGGAGCGCGAAGTGCGCGCGGCCCAGGCCAAGGGCGGCAGCGTCCAGGCGGCGGCCGAGGTGGGCAAGCGGATCGCGCAAAAGGCGAAGCAGCTCGGCATCGAGTCGATCGCGTTCGACCGTGCCGGCTACAAGTATCACGGGCGGGTCAAGGCACTGGCCGAGGCTGCGCGCGAGAGCGGACTCAAGTTCTAGGCGGAATCGACAATGGCCAAGATGCAATCCAGGATGCGCATGCAGGGTGGCGAGGAACGCACCGACGGGCTGCGCGAGAAGATGGTCGCGATCAATCGCGTCACCAAGGTGGTCAAGGGCGGCCGGGTGCTCGGTTTCGCGGCGCTGACCGTGGTCGGCGACGGCGACGGCGGCATCGGCATGGGCAAGGGCAAGGCGCGCGAAGTGCCGGTCGCGGTGCAGAAGGCGATGGACGAGGCGCGCCGCAAGCTGGTCAAGATCCCGCTCAAGAATGGAACCCTGCATCACTCGGTGGTGGGCCGGCACGGAGCCTCGCGCGTGCTCATGCTACCCGCCTCCGAAGGTACCGGCATCATCGCTGGGGGCCCGATGCGGGCGATCTTCGAGGTCATGGGGGTCAGCAACGTCCTGGCCAAATGCACCGGCTCGACCAACCCGTACAACGTCGTGCGCGCAACCATCGCCGGGCTGAACGAGCTCAATACCCCGGCCCAGATCGCTGCCAAGCGCGGCAAGACGGTCGAAGAGATCATGGGTGCCTGACGATGGCCGAGGAAAAGAAATTGCGGGTGAAGCTGGTGAAGGGACTCATGGGCACCAAGCAATCGCACCGGGCGACGGTACGCGGGCTGGGCTTGCGCCGGCGCAACAGCAGCGTGGAGCTGCCCGATACGCCGGCCGTGCGCGGCATGATCAACCGTGTCTCCTACCTGCTCGACGTCTCGGAAGCGGCGTAACGGGTGGTGAGTGAGCGTGGCTCAATCCGAGGCGGCGTGCCTCGGCCTCATTGAAGCAAGCGAGTGACTCGATGCAACTGAATTCACTGAAACCCGCCGCCGGTTCGAACAAGGCGCGCAAGCGCGTGGGCCGCGGCATCGGCAGCGGGCTCGGCAAGACGGCCGGGCGAGGTCACAAGGGGCAGAAATCGCGCTCGGGCGGTTTCCACAAGGTCGGCTTCGAGGGCGGGCAGATGCCGCTGCAGCGCCGGCTGCCCAAGCGCGGCTTCGTCTCGCCGCTGCGCGGGCGGGTGGCTGAGGTGCGCCTGTCCGATCTGCAGCGCATGAGCGGCGATGTGGTCGATGTCGCCGCGCTGCACGCTGCGGGTGTCATCCCGCGCCTCGCACGCGGCGCCAAGGTGATCCTCTCGGGCAAGCTGGAGCGGGCGGTTACGCTCGAAGGCATCAACGCGACCAAGGGGGCGCGCGCAGCCATCGAGGCGGCGGGCGGCAAGGTCAACGCCCCGGCTGCGGCCGAGGAATCCGCGAAGACCACCAAGCGTAAGGCGGCGAAGGGCAAAGCCGCCCAGGGTAAGGCCGTCCAAGGTAAGGCCGCAAAAAGCGACGCGGCCGAAGGTAAGGCCGCAAAAAGCGACGCGGCCGAAGGCAGGGCCGCAAAAAGCGACGCGGCCGACGCGGGCAAGAAGGACTAGGGAAAGAAGGACCAGGTTTTGGCAGCCGACTCTTCATCGATGTTCGGGCTTTCGGGCAAGCTGGGCGACCTCAAGCGTCGCCTGCTGTTCTTGCTGGGCGCCTTGATCGTCTACCGGATCGGGGCGCACATCCCGGTGCCGGGGATCGATCCGGTGCAGCTCGCCGAGCTGTTCAATTCCCAGCGCGGCGGCATCCTGGACATGTTCAACCTGTTCTCGGGCGGTGCGCTCGGGCGCTTCACCATCTTCGCGCTCGGCATCATGCCGTACATCTCGGCCTCGATCATCATGCAGCTGATGACGGTCGCGGTGCCCACGCTCGAACAGTTGAAGAAGGAAGGCGAGGCGGGCCGGCGCAAGATCACGCAGTACACGCGCTACGGAACGCTGGGGCTGGCGCTGTTCCAGGCGCTCGGAATCGCGATCGCGCTCGAGTCGCAGCAGGGGCTGGTGATCGAGCCCGGCCTGATGTTCCGCCTGTCGGCGGTGGTAACGCTCGTGACCGGCACCATGTTCCTGATGTGGCTGGGCGAGCAGATCACCGAGCGCGGTGTCGGCAACGGTATTTCGCTCATCATCTTCGCCGGGATCGCGGCGGGGCTGCCGTCGGCGATCGCCGGCACGCTGGAATTGTCGCGTACCGGGGCGTATTCGATTCCGTTCGTGCTGCTGCTGTTCGCGGCGGTCGTGGTCGTTACCTGGGTGGTCGTATTCGTCGAGAAAGGCCAGCGCAAGATCCTGGTGAACTACGCCAAGCGCCAGGTGGGACGAAAGGTCTACGGCGGCCAGACTTCGCATCTGCCGCTGAAGCTCAACATGTCGGGCGTCATTCCGCCAATCTTCGCCTCCTCGATCATTCTGTTTCCGGCGACCATCCTGGGTTGGTTCGGTACTTCCGACGACAATGTCAGGTGGTTGAAGAGCATCGCCGATACGCTGCATCCCGGCCAGCCGATCTACGTCCTGCTGTACGCCGCCGCGATCGTCTTCTTCTGTTTCTTCTATACGGCGTTGGTGTTCAACCCCAAGGAGACGGCGGATAACCTGAAGAAGAGCGGCGCCTTCGTCCCCGGGATACGCCCGGGCGAGCAGACGGCACGCTACATCGAGCGCATCATGATGCGGCTCACCCTCGCCGGCGCGCTGTACATCACGCTGGTGTGCCTGCTGCCCGAATTCCTGATCGTCAAATGGAACGTGCCGTTCTACTTCGGCGGCACGAGCCTGCTGATCATCGTGGTCGTCACCATGGACTTCATGTCCCAGGTGCAGGCCTACGTGATGTCGCACCAGTACGAAAGCCTGCTGAAGAAGGCGAGCTTCAAGGGAGGGATGTTTCCCACGCGCTAGCCTGGATGTTTCACCGGGCCGGCTCGAACCGGAGCCATTTGATCAAAGATGAAGTTCATCGAAAAAATGAGCGTGGCGACAGATGCAACCGCCAGCCTGCGTGGGCGCTGGCGGCCGATTTGCGGCCATTTTGTGCATGTCCGTCTTGCCAATAGACTGGCTATTGGCAGCGACGGCCGAGCCCAAACTGACTCGCAACTCGACTCGCCATCACTCCACGCCCCGATGAAACATCCAGGCTGATGTCCAAGGAAGAAACCATACAGATGCAGGGCGAGATCGTGGAAACCCTGCCGAATGCAACCTTCAGGGTGAAGCTCGAGAACGGGCACATCGTCCTGGGGCATATCTCGGGAAAGATGCGGATGCATTACATCCGCATCCTGCCGGGAGACAAGGTGACCGTGGAACTGACGCCGTACGACCTGACGCGAGGTCGTATCGTTTTCCGCGCGAAGTAGGCGATGTGAACCAACCGGCGGTCCTCCTCACGGCGCGTGAGATGGGGCGCCGGCGCGACGGCCTCGATGGAGCGAGCGATGAGAGTACAGGCTTCGGTGAAGAAAATCTGCCGGCACTGCAAGGTGATCCGGCGCAAGCGAGTGATCCGGATCATCTGCAAGGATCCCCGGCACAAGCAGCGGCAAGGCTAGGCATGTTCGACCGGCCACTTCGTCGTCGTTCCCGCGCATGCGGGAGACCGGGGAACCAGGGCATCCTGGATTCCCGTTTCCGCGGCAACGACGCGATCGAGCAGGCTCTGGCGATGGCGACGGGCCCGGACGCTCGTCGTGACGAGTTCGAACTTCGATTCTAGGAGGGTCGCATGGCCCGTATCGGCGGCGTAAATATTTCCAACCATCAGCATGCGTGCATCGCGCTGACTGCGATTTACGGCGTCGGGCGCTCGCGCGCACGCCGGATCTGCGAATCGGCCGGCATCGTCGTCACGACCAAGATGAAGGATCTGTCGGACGTGGAGATGGACCGGCTGCG
>JBOIEI010000243.1:0-1697 GCA_050741055.1 Burkholderiales bacterium
GCACGCGCCTGCGCGTGGCGGCCAAGGTCGACCCCGTCGATCGCATCTACTTCGAGCGCGAGATACGGCCGCTGCTGGGGAATCCCCTGGTGGAGTGGATCGGCGAGATCGGCGATGCGCAGAAGAACGACTGCATCGGCAACGCACGCGCGCTGCTGTTCCCGATCGATTGGCCGGAGCCGTTCGGTTTGGTGATAATCGAGGCCTTCGCCTGCGGTACGCCGGTGATCGCGTACGACCGAGGCTCGGTGCCCGAGGTGGTCGAGCACGGTGTAACAGGTTACATCGTCCACGACCAGGAAGAGGCGCTCGCTGCGGCGCGGCGATGGCACGAAATCGATCGCAGCCGGTGCCGGGCGCGCTTCGAACAGCGCTTTACCGCGGCCATCATGGCGCAGCGCTACCTCGAGGTGTATGCCCGCCTGGGGCACTCCAACAAGGTGCTGGCCGCAGTGGCGTAGGGTCGGGCACGCAGAGGCGGGCAATGTCGGACCGCATACAGATCGAAGACCGCTGGTATGTCGCCGCGACCTCGGCGCGTCCCGAAGACACTCCGCAGGTGCTCAAGCATGAGCAGACCTTCGTCCTGTTCGACCGCTTCGGTGACATCCAGGCGCTGGGCTCGAGCGACGAGGGGCTGTACCACGACGACACCCGCTTCCTGTCGCACCAGGAGCTCACCGTCGACGGCGCGCGCCCGCTGCATCTCGGATCGAACACCAAGGACGACAGCAGCCTGCTCCTGATCGAGCTGATGAACCCGGACATACGCTCGGCCGGACCGCAAGGGGAGGTCGACATTGCGAAGGGCACACTGCACATCTTTCGCGCCAAGCTCTTGTTTCAGGGCCGCTGCTACGAGCATGTTCGGTTCACCAACTACGGGCTCGTGCCCGTCTCCGCTCACGTGGGCATGACCTTCGCCGCCGACTTCGTCGACCTGTTCGAAGTGCGGGGCATGAAGCGCGCGCGCCGAGGCGAGCGGCTGCCCGCGATCGTCGGTGAGGCCGAAGTCGCGTTGCCGTATCGGGGGCTCGATGCGCGGCTGCGCCGCACGCGCCTGTGCTTCGATCCGCGTCCGGCCCGATTGTCCGCGGCGGCCGCGGGATTCGACATCGATCTCGCGCCGGGGCAGGAATGCCACCTCTATTGCACCGTCGTGTGCGAATACGAAGACGAGCCGGGCGCCGAGGACGACAACGGCGCCGTGACCTCCCGGCTACACTACGAGCGCGCGCTGCGCAGAAGCAACGCCGAGCGCACCGGTACGCAGCAGGAGCGCTGCGTGATCGAGACTTCGAATCCGCTGGTCAACCTGTGGATCGACCGTTCGCTCTCCGATCTTGCCATGCTCACGACCGAGCTGCCGACCGGGCCGTATCCGTATGCGGGCGTGCCCTGGTACTCGACCACGTTCGGCCGCGACGGTGCAATCGCGGCGCGCGAGTGCCTGTGGATCGACCCCTCGACTGCCAAGGGCGTGCTCGCATTCCTCGCCTCGACGCAGGCAACCGTCGAGGACGCCGAGCGCGACTGCGAGCCGGGCAAGATCCTGCACGAGGCGCGCCGCAACGAAATGGCACGCACGCGCGAAATCCCGTTCGGCCGCTACTACGGCACCGCCGATGCCACGCCGTTGTTCATCGCCTTGGCCGGCGCCTATCACCGCCGCACAGGCGACACGGCCTTCATTCATG
>JBOIEI010000244.1:0-1730 GCA_050741055.1 Burkholderiales bacterium
TCCAAGAAGCGTGCTCCCGATCTGCCCGATGTGCCGACGCTGGCCGAGTCCGGCATGCCGGACTTCGAAGTCATCTCCTGGCAGGGATTGTGCACGCCGAAAGGAACGCCGAAGCACGCGGTCGAACGGCTGCGCGCGGCTCTGTCCGCGTCGCTCGAGCGGCCTGCAACGCGCAAGCAGCTTGCCGATCAGGGCATCCAGACCGAAGGCCGCACTGCGGAGCAGTTCGCGAGCTTCATCCGCTCCGAGCACGCCAAGTGGGCGAAGGTCGTAAAGGACATCGGCATCGAGCCGAAGTGAGCAGGCTCAGGCGATCAGCCGCCCGCAGCTTTGCGCATGGCCTTCAGGTAGGCGTCGCCCGCACTTTGCAGAAGGTTGGCGACGTTGCCGTGGAAGTACTGGACGCCCAGGCCGAGAAACTTCGGCACCAGGGCATCCGGGCAGCTCACGCCGACGACCACACCCGCGCTGCGGATGCGCTTCACGCCGTCTTCCATCAACGCCTGCACCTCGGGATGGGTCTGCTGGCCGGGATAGCCCATCGACTGGGATAGATCGCCCGAGCCGATGAAGAGCACGTCGATGCCCTTCACGGTGACGATCTCGTCGATGTTGCGGATGGCCTCGACTTCCTCCAGCATGAGGCAGACGAGCGTGTTCGCGTTCGCCGCCTTGACGTATTCCGGAGTCGTTCCACCGATCCCATATTCGGCGGGCCGGCCACGGCTGTAGATCCCGCGGTTTCCCTCGGGAAAATACTTGCATGCCGCGACCGCCGCCTCGGCCTCGGCGCGCGTGTTCACGTGGGGAACCTGCACGCCCCATGCGCCGCGATCGAGGAACGGCGCGATGACGTCCGGCTTGTTCGCCACCGGGCGCACGATCGGCGCAATACCGGTCAGCTCGCCGGCGCGGATCATGTCTTCCGCCGTCTCGACGCCGATCGAGCCGTGCTCGTTGTCGATCAGCACCCAGTCGAATCCCAGATAGCCGAGCATCTCCACGATCGGCGGCGATGGAAAGGTGATCATCACGCCGAAGGCGGGCTTGCCCTCGCGCAGCTTCTGCTTGAGCGTATTGGTTCGCATGCTGGCTCTCCTCGGATGCGCGTACAGGGCGAAGCGCCCTCGCGGGCTCCCAATTATGCGCGCAAGGCCTGCGCGGGGTGTCAGAGCGTCTGGCCGCCGTCCACCGCAATCGTCTGCCCAGTCACCCAGGACGCCTGATCGCTCACGAGGAAGGTCGCGACGTTGGCGATTTCCTCCGGGGTACCGTAGCGCCCGCTCGGGATCCGCGCCAGTGTTCGCTCGTAAAGTGCCGGGTTCTGCTGCCGGGCGACATCCCATGTGCCGCCCTCGAAGAAGATCGAGCCGGGCGCGATGCAGTTGACGCGGATGCGCTTGGCGGCGAGCAGCGCCGCTTGCGTGCGCGTGTAGTGCACGAGCGCGGCCTTGACCGCGCCATAGGGCGGCGTGCGGGTGGAGGCGTGCAGCGCCGAGGTCGAGGAGATGTTTACGATGCTGCCGCCCTGCTTCTCGATGTGAGGCAGTGCGGCGTGACTCGCGCGCACGGCGGCCATCAGGTCGACTTGCAGGCTCACGGCCCAGCCGGTCTCGTCGTCGGAGCGGCCGAAGCCGGAAGCGTTGTTGACCAGGATGTCGATGCCACCCAGATCTTTCGCAGCCGCTTCCACCCAGTCGCGGACCTGGTCGGGTTGGGCGAGGTCGCAG
>JBOIEI010000245.1:0-1523 GCA_050741055.1 Burkholderiales bacterium
CCCCAGTAGCGCACCGAGCGCTGCCCGAGGTTCGGCAGCTCGGTCAGGTCGGCGAGGATGTAGTAGGCGTCGTAGCGCAGCAGCGGATTGCCGTTGAAGATCACGGTCGATACGCCCGCGATCAGGATCACGTTGAAGGCGATCGCGCGCACCATTCCCGGCTCGGCCAGCAGCCAGACATAGAACGCGATCGCGGCAAGAACGAGCTCCACCATCATGCCGGCCGCGCCCACCACCGCACGCTCGTACTTGGAGCGAAACACGCTCGCACTCGATGCATCGACGTAAGGCACGGGCATCAGCACCAGCAGCATGACGCCCATGTCGTGCACTTCGCCCCCGCCCGCCTTGGTCGCGATGCCGTGGCCGAGCTCGTGCAGTGCCTTGATGAGCGGAAACAGCAACCAGATCATCAGCAGGTTGTCGACCGCGAACACCCGGTCGGCGACGCCGTCGGTGAGCTCGCTCCAATTGGGCGCCACCAGGATGAGCGCGGGCACGACCACGGCGAGCCACAGCAGCATCGCCGGCCAACCCCACAACGGGCGCACCAGCGGCAGCAGGCGATCGAGCAGGCGGTCGGGATCGACCAGTGGCAGCTTGACCGCCATGGGGTTGCCGATTGCCCTGCGCGTGCGCGCGCGGTCGTGGCGCTCGGCACGGTCGAACAGCTCGGCGACATCCGGGGACACGTCGCACTGAAGCAGATCGGAGGCATGCAGCTGGCCGAGCAGATGGATGAGCTCGTCCTGCGTCGGTGCGGAATCGCCCAGGCGCCGGTTCGACGCTTCCCACAGGCTCCCGACCGTGCGGCTGCCGTCCATGCCGTTGATGACCAGACGCGCAGCCGGCGTGAAGCGGTGCGCCCGCCCCGAGGCGGGGTCCTGCAGGACGAACCAGACTTGGCTGCGATAGCGGTGGCGCTGCATGCGCGCGTGGCTGCGCATGCGCGGCTTCAGGCCGGCGACGCGGTACCAGGAAGCGCTCAGCAGCGGGCCGGCCATCGTTAACCTACCTACGGCATCCACGTCCAGAACGCGAGCCGCAGCCAGTCGACCAGGTGATGCGTCCAGATCCAGATGAGCCGCCGCTCGCCGATCGAGATCTTGCCCACGCCTTCCATGCCCGGGCGCAGCCGCTCGCCCGCGATGTCGGTCTGCGCCTCGACGCGGAAGTAGTTGCGTCCATCCTCCGAGCTCGACACCGGCGTGACCCTGGCCACCGAGAACGGCATGCGGCTGCCCGGAATACCGGAGAGCGCGAGCTCGCCTTTCTGCCCGACCTCGACGTGGGCGATGTCGCGCTCGTCCACCTGGAGGATGACCCGATAGGCATCGAGCGGCGCGATCTCGAACAGCACCTTGCCCTGCTCGACCGGCGTGCCGAGCAGCTGGCTCAGATCCCCGCTCACCACGACGCCGTCGAACGGAGCGACGATGCGCGAGCGCGACAGCCTCTCTTCGATCAGTTCGAGCTGCGCCTCGGCCTGGTTCACCTGCGCGCTCAGCACGTTCATGCTCGGC
>JBOIEI010000246.1:0-11321 GCA_050741055.1 Burkholderiales bacterium
ATCGAGTACTACGACCCCCTGATCAATGCCGGGATCGAGAAGCATTTCAGGAGCAACACCCGCGCCGTGTTCTGCGAGGCGCCGGGCTCGCTCACCTTCGAGATGCAGGACATTCCGGCCATCGCCGCGGTGGCGCACGCGCGCTCGATCCCGGTGCTGGCCGACAACACCTGGGCCACGCCGTACTGCTTCCGTGCCTTCGAGAAGGGCGTCGACATCTCGATCCATGCCGCCACCAAGTACATCGTCGGCCACGCCGACGTCATGCTGGGGACGATCGGCGCAACCGAGGAACACTGGCGCACGATCCGGCAGACCGCCTCCGATTTCGGCTACACCGCGAGCCCGGACGATTGTTATCTCGCCTTGCGCGGGTTGCGCACCCTGGGGCCAAGGCTGCGCAATCAGCAGGCGAGCGCGCTGCAAGTCGCGCGCTGGCTGCAAGCGCGGCCGGAAGTCGTGCGCGTGCTTTATCCGGCGCTGGAGAGCGATGCGGGCCATGCGCTGTGGACGCGCGACATGTCGGGCGCGGCGTCGCTGTTCGGTGTCGAGCTCAAGCCGTATTCCGACGCGGCGGTGAAGGCGGCGATCAATTCGCTGCACTATTTCGGCCACGGCTCGAGCTGGGGCGGGTTCGAGAGCCTCGTGACCTATCCCAAGCCGGAGCAGCTGCGCACCGCTACCTCGTGGAAGAGCGGGCCGCTGCTTCGATTGCACATCGGGCTGGAGGACCCGGCCGACCTGATCGGCGATCTGGAAGGGGCATTCGAGATATTGCGCGCATCGACGAGATGAACGGGGCGAAGGCCGGGTGCACGGTGCGCGCGGTTGCAGGTACTGGTCTAGTGTCCTGAGTCCGCAATTCGTCGCGCAAAGATGCCGAGAATCGACGCCATACATTGGCGCGAAGCCTCGCCAGGTGTCCAACCTGGCTGTGGTTCGCTTCGGGTCTGGCGCCGATTTCGACACTTTTGCCCGCCTGGCCTCAGGGCCGATGTTCGAGATTGCTGCGACGAACCTCGGACTCAGGACACTAGCAAGGCGTGTATGATCCGGCGTCCGGGCAGGTTCCGGGGCGGCAACTTCATGGAAGCATCTATAAGGAGTGAACCGTGTTCTCTGTCAGTTACGTGCGAGCCAAATCGCTCAAGCATGCCACCGAAACATTGGCCGCGAACCCGGAGGCTAAACTGCTGGCCGGCGGCATGACGCTGCTTCCGACGCTCAAGCAGAGGCTCGCGCGCCCGTCCCACCTGGTCGACATCGGGGCCTTGGGTGCCCTGCGCGCGATCAAGCGCAGCCAGGACAAGCTGTCGATCGGTGCCGGCGTACGCCACTACGAAGTCGCGTCCTCGCCGGACGTGCGCGAAGCCATTCCTGCGCTCGCGTACCTGGCGGGTCAGATCGGCGATCCGCAGGTGCGCAATCTCGGCACGATCGGCGGTTCGCTCGCCAACAACGACCCCGCCGCAGACTATCCGGCGGCGGTGCTCGGGCTCGGCGCGACCATCGTCACCAACCGGCGCCGCATCAAGGCGCAGGACTATTTTCAAGGCATGTTCGCAACTGCTTTGGAGGAGGGCGAGATCATCACGCGGGTTTCGTTCCCGCTGCCGAAGAAAGCCGCCTACGAAAAGTTTCGCCATCCGGCTTCGGGGTACGCCATGACCGCCGTGTTCGTGGCGGTTACCGGTCGCGGTGTGCGCGTCGCGGTCACCGGTGCGGGTCCCGGCGTTTTCCGCTGGACCAAGGCCGAGCGCGCGCTCGGCAAGAAACTCGCGCCCGAGGCGGTCGAGAAGCTGAGCGTCGATGCGCAGGAGATGAACGAAGACATGCACGCCTCGCGCGAGTACCGGGCGAACCTGGTCAATGTCATGACCCGGCGCGCGGTCGCGAAATTGTAAGGCGGGCTTTCACTCACACGACAGGACGAGAAATGGCCAAGATCAGACTCACCGTAAACGGCACGACACACGCGCGCGATGTCGAGGATCGGACGCTGCTGGTGGATTTGCTTCGCGACGAGCTGGGGCTTACGGGTACCCACATCGGTTGCGATACGACGCAATGCGGCTGCTGCACCATCCACATGAACGGGCGCGCGGTGAAGTCCTGCACCGTGCTGGCTGCGCAGGCAAACGGCGCCGAGATCGTAACCATCGAGGGCCTGGCAAAGGACGGTCAGCTGCATCCGGTGCAGCAGGCATTCACCGACTGCCATGCGCTGCAGTGCGGCTTCTGCACGCCCGGCATGATCATGGCGGTTGCCGGTCTGCTGCAGGACAATCCGCATCCCACCGACGAAGAGATCTACCACGGGCTCGAAGGCAATCTGTGCCGTTGCACGGGCTATATCAACATCGTCAAGGCCGTGAAGCAGGCCGCAGGAGAGCAGCATTCCTAGCCCCGATGTTTCATCGGGCGCACTTCATTGCGTAAAGCCTTGGCCCCGATTCGGGCCGACTTGGTGAAGTATCCGGGCTAAGGTTTTCCGGAGGCACGCTGCGCCTTCGCACCGTACGGCCCTTCGCTCTTGTCCGCTGCCGCCTGAAGCGTATCTTCCGCTTGGCGGTTGGGGTCTCACGCGCGCCTGTAAGGCGCGACCCGCTGGAACCCGAACGCGTTGCTGCAGTCTTTCCTAGCACGAGTCCCACACACCTCCCAAGCCTCCTGCGCGGTTTGCGCAAGCATCCGCGCGGCGACACACCAGCGTCGACGTAGGTCGCGCGGTCAGGCTGCCTGCGCTTACGCTTCCGTGAAATCCATCGGAGGGCGCATTCATGCCACGTTCCGCGCTTTGCACAGCACTCGCATTGCTCGCCACACCGTTCGCAGCCCAGGCCGCGGACGACTTTCCCCGCAGGCCGATCCGACTCATCGTTCCGTTCGCACCCGGTGGCGGCACCGACATCATCGGGCGCATCCTTGCCAATCAGATGCAGGCCGACCTGAACCAGACAGTCGTCGTCGACAACCGTCCAGGCGCGGGCAGCACGCTCGGACACACGCTTGCTGCATCTTCCGAGCCGGACGGCCACACGCTGGTTTTCAGCAGCGTCTCGTTCGCGATCAACGCGGTGTATCTGCCGAAGCTGGGCTACGACCCGAAAAAATCCTTCGCCCCGGTCACGCGGGTAGCCAACCAGCCCAATATCCTGGTCGTTCATCCACGCATCGAAGCGCGCTCGGTGAAGGAGCTGGTGGAGCTAGCCAAGCGCAATCCCGGCAAGCTCAACTACGGCTCTGCGGGAAACGGCACCGGCTCGCAGTTCGCCACCGAGCTGCTGAAGATGAAGACCGGCATCAAGATGCAGCACGTGCCGTACAAGGGGACGGGGCCGGCGCTCAACGACCTGGTTGCCGGCAACATCGATCTGTACATCTCCACGCTGGCTTCGGCGGTGCCGTTCGTCAAGCAAGAGCGCCTGCGCCCGTTGGCGCTGACGAGCACGCAACGCACGAAGGTCCTGCCCGATGTGCCGACGATGCAGGAAGCGGGCATCGAGGGTTACTCCTACGAGACCTGGTACGGCATCCAGGTGCCGAGCGCGACGCCGAAGCCCATCGTCGAGAAGCTCAATCGCATCCTCGTGCGTGCGGTGGAGTCGCCAACGGTCCGCTCGCAGATGGAAAAGATCGGCATCGAGCCGGTGACCGCGACGCCGCAGGAGTTCGCCGCCCACATCCGCGCCGAGATCGACAAGTGGGGCGGGGTGGTGCGCACCGCCGGCCTCGCGGCGCGCCGCTGAGCCACAAGCTGCGTACGACCCGGTCGACTCGCGCGCATCCGCACGCGTCGACCGGCCTTTACGGCAGTGCCGCGGCGAGCTACTGGCCGCGAGCCAGGGTTCCAAAACCCAGCTCGCCGCCTTCGTCGAGGTGAAATACGCCTCGGCCGAGATCCTCGTTGACGTAGCGCGTGTGCTGGCCCAGGGAGACGGTGACGCCCGAGCACAACCGTTCGCCAGCCACGATCTTGGCGTTGTCCGTGAGCTTCGCCTCCGCTTCGAGCTGGGCCTGGCGCGCCATTTCCTCGCCGATATCGGCGCACACCTTCTGCAGCGTGATGCGAGCCTTGTCGTAGAGCGCCTGCTTGTCGGCGCGTCCCTGCAGCAGCTTCACCACCTTGCTCAAGTCTTCGTGCTCCTTGAGCTTTGCTTCCAGGCGCTGCTTGTGACCGTCGATTTCCTGCTGCAGCTTCGGATTGATGCCCACCGTGATCCGGGTCGGCGCGGAGCCTTCGCCGCCGAGAAAGTCGGCGGCGACGAGCAGGGTCGCGCGCACGCGTCCTCCCAGTATGCGGCCCTTCTTGCCCTTGCCGCCGGCGATCACCTGGTCGAGCCCGGTGATGTCGGACTGCACGATCGACTCGGCGACATGCACGGTGTGCTGGGCTTCGACGACGGCATTTTCGATGAAGCGCGCGCTGATACTGCCTCCGGCCGAGATCCGGGCCGTGCGTGCCGTCGCGGTGTGCTGGGTCTCCCGGGGGGGCAGCGAATGGCCGATGATCCCGCCGTCGACCTTGACATCGCCGCCGGCGGAAACCTCGGCCGATTCGATCACCCCCTTGACGACGACATCGCCCTCGGCCCGCACCTTCATGCCACTACGGATATCGCCGCGTACTTCGATGCTGCCGGGAAATTGCACGTTGCCCACGGAAAGGTCGACATCGTCGTAGCGCACGATCGGCTCGACCGAGACGCCGTCCCGGTGCAGCAGCGGCTGCCCGGAGATTTCGGCCAGCAGCAGATCCGGGTCGTTCGGGCTCGGCACAGCGCCCTGCAGCCGCGCTGCGAATACGATGTCCTTGCTGGCGGGGGCAGGGACCGCCTGTCCGAAGACGTTGCAGCCCGCCACTCCGGGTTGCGGCGGATGGCGCCGCATCAGGACCTCGCCGGCAGTGACCGACGGGATGTCGCCGAGATCGTGGAAATCGGCGTTGCCGCTCTCGTCGATCTGCGGGTGGCGCTGCCGGTTCAACTCCACCAGCGGCTCCAGCACCGCGTCCTTGCCCGGCTGCGGCGACGTACCCTTGGCGACCTGGAGGCGTAAGCCGCAGCGCTCGACGGCAGCCTCGACCGCAGTCGCGTCGACGCCCTCGCGAACGTTGCGGGTGCCAAGCGCGGCGACCGCGTCCAGCGCATTGGCCGGTTTGCCGCCGCATGCCGCAACCACGGTGAGCCAGGCGATCATCTCGTCCGGCGCGATCTCGATCTGGTACTCGGCGTCGGTGCGGCGCGCAATCACCAGCGCGCACTGTTCGCTGCGGCGGATCTTGATGACCGCGGCGCCGAGACTGCGCTCGTCGAACGCGAGCTCCGCGTACCCCTTCGCCCCGGCGAGCTCGCGCAAGCCGGGCACGTCGAGCGTCGGCCGCGTGGCTTTATCCGCGGGCGCGAATCGCAGGACGAGCTGCTGCTGCTCGTCTTCGACCAGGCTGAGTCCGGGTAACTCCATGCGTCGCTCCGATGCGTTCCGCGCGTGCGTCCCATCGGGACACGTTGTCTTCGACGCAGACACTGCGGCTCGGCACTTCAGCGATTGACCGGCGTAGTCCTGACCGTGTGCCTCGTCGTGGCATTCGAAGCAATGACTGCGACTCGGGAAGGCTCATTCCGCGAACCAATCTTGAGCCGCCGAAACCGGGTTGAGCTTCGTAGAACGAGGTCTTCTTCGCGTCCTCCGTACGGAGTTGCCCCCGGAAAATCGCCAACATCATGCTTCCGCCGTCTATAACGGTCCAGCGCGGCAATGCCTTAATCGATATGGACCCCGGCGTCCCGCACGACTTTGGCCCATTTGGCTGTTTCACTGCGGATGTAGGCCCCGAGCTCGTCGGGCGTGCTGCCGACCGGGTCGATGGCAGAGACCCGCAGCAACTTGGAATAATCGGGCCGCTCGAGCACGGTCTTGATCTCGCGATTGAGCCGGTCGATGATCGCTGCGGGCGTGCCTGCCGGCGCCAGCACGGCGTACCAGACCCCGGCGTCATAACCCGGAACCCCGCTTTCGGCGACCGTGGGCAGGTCGGGGATGGCCTTCGGCCGCTTGGCCGTGCTCACCGCGAGCGCCCGTATACGCCCGGACTGAATGTGACCGCGGCCGGACGCCCAGGTGGTGAAGAGCACCTGCACCTGGCCGGCGATGAGATCGACCAGCGCGGGTCCGCCGCCTTTGTACGGCACATGCAGCATCTTGATGCCGGTCATGCTCTTCAACAGCTCCGCCGCCAGGTGGCCACCGCTGCCGTTACCCGAGGAGGCATAGGCGAGATCGTTGGGTCGTTTACGCGCAAGGGCTATGAGCTCGCTTACGTTCTTCACCGGCACCGACGGATGCACCGCAAGCACGTAAGGTCCTTGCGCGAGCAAGGTGATCGGCGCGAAGTCCTTGATCGGGTCGTAGGACAGTTTCTTGAACAGGTTCGGATTCACGGCCAGTTGAGCAGTGAGTGCCATGACAATGGTGTAACCGTCGGCAGGCGCCTTGGCGGCGTGCTCCATACCGATGGTCCCACTGGCGCCGCCGCGATTGTCGACCACGACCTGCTGGCCCAGCGATTCGGTGAGCCCCTGCGCGAGCGGCCGGGCGATCGTATCGCTGCCGCCCCCGGGCGGATAGGGCAGGATCAGCCGGATGGATTTGGCCGGATAAGTTTGAGCCCACGCCGGTGCGCAGGCTACGGCGAGCGCCGCCAGGACAATCGATGACCGCTGCATGCTTCCTCCTTCGCTGTTTGGCGCCGCCGTGGCGCTCATTCCACCTTGATGCCGGCTTGCTGAACCACGCGCCGCCACTTCGCCACCTCCGCCTTGATCTGCGCGGCCAGCTCGCTCGGCGTGCTGGCGAGGATCTCGTAGCCCAGCCCGCCGATGCGCTCTTTCACCTCGGGTCGCGCCAGGATCTTCGCCGATTCGCTGTAGAGCCGTTGCACCACCGCCTCCGGCGTGCCCGCCGGAGCGAGCAGCGCCTGGATGGTCTCGGCTTCCTGGCCGCTGTACCCGACCTCGGCCATGGTCGGAACGTCGGGCAGGATCGGCGCGCGCTTGGCGCTCGTGACCGCCAGCGCCCGCAGCCGGCCGGCCAGGATGTGCGGCGCGGCGCCGGGCATCGCCATGCATCCGAGCGGCACCTGGTTCGCCAGCGTCGCGGCCACGGCGGGCCCCGCGCCGTTGTACGGTATGTTGGTCGTGTCGAGCTTGAGCGTGAGGCGCAGGAGCGTCGCGGAAAGATCGGGCGTGGTGCCGATCCCGGGCGTCGCGAAACTGTATTTCTTGCCCGCGCTCTGCACGAGCTTCACCATCTCCGCCATCGTCTTGGCCTGCACCGACGGATGCGCGACGAACACGTTCGGCATCGCGGCCCAGTTCGAAATCGGCGTGAAGCTCTTGTGCGGATCGTAGGGAATCTTGCTGTACAGGCCCGGATTGACGACGAAGCTCGAGCTCACCAGGACCAGCGTGTGGCCGTCGGGGCTCGCATGGGCGGCCAAGCCCATGCCGATGTTGCCGCCGGCACCGGCGCGATTGTCGATGATGACCTGCTGCTGCAGCGCTTCGCCGAGGCGTGGCGCGACCACGCGTGTGATCGTGTCGGTCGGGCCGCCCGGTGCAAACGGCACGATCAGGCGAATCGGCCGAACGGGATAGCTCTGGGCCTGAGCGCCGCCGGTTGTCAGCACGGCCATTGCAGCCACAAGCAGCGCTCGCAGCGACGATTTCATTGGCGATGTCCTCCTTGGTGTCGATGGGTACGGGCTTGCATGACCGAAGCCCGTCGTCCAGATGAGCTTCTGCGACGTGGCGGCGACCGAGCACGTTGTCGTCTCGGCGGCCGCGCGATACGCGCCCACGCGTTCCTCCAAGGTCGGATTCTACGCGAGGAGGCGTCGACTTCCATGCCGCCTGAGGCATGAGCGAGCTTGCGAAACGACCGATCGATGCGATCGTGCGCTCGTCGCTGAAGTTGCGCGGCGCGAGCTCTGCGCGCGAGTTTGCCGCACCGCGATGTTGCGCGCCACGACACGATTGACTCCGTCGCCGCGAGCGCCTAGGCTTTGCGCATGAACCCGACCTTTCGCCCGCTGCATCCGCTGTTCGCCGCCGAAGTCGATGGCATCGACCTGCGCCGCGCCGATACGCCCCAGCTGCTCGATCGCATCCGCGCCGGCATGGACCAATATGCGGTCCTGGTGTTCCGGGATCAGCCGCTGACCGACGCGGACCAGCTCGCGTTCGCGCAGCGCCTGGACGGCGCCTTGCACACCAGGACCGGCATCAGCGCCCTGCAGAAGAATCGCTTCGGCAACGAGGCCCTGACCGACATCTCGAACGTCAGTGATCGCGGCGAGGTCATGCCGGCCGACGACCGGCGTCGTGCTTACAGCCTGGCGAACCGCCTATGGCACACCGATGCCTCGTTCCAGGATCCGCCCGGCCGCTATTCGATGTTGCATGCGCGCGTGGTGCCGCCGGTGGCCGCCGACACCGAGTATGCCGACATGCGCGCCGCATACGACGAGCTGCCCGACGCGATCAAAGGGCGGATAGCGGGCTTGCAAGCTCACCATTCGATCGCCTATTCGCGCCAGACGCTCGGCTTCGAATTCTCCGAAGACGAGAAGGAGCACCTCAAGGGCGCCGTGCAACCGCTGGTGCGAACCCTGCCGCGCACAGGCCGCAAGTCGCTGTACCTCGCCTCGCACGCGTTTCGCATTCTGGGCTGGCCGGTGCCGGACGGTCGTCTCCTGCTCAAGGACTTGATGGAGCATGCGACGCAGCGCAAGTTCGTCTATCGGCACGCCTGGCGCGTTGGCGATCTGGTGATCTGGGACAACCGCTGCACCATGCACCGCGCGACGCCGTTCGAGGATCTCGAATACCGGCGCGAATTGCGACGCGTCACCACACTCGATATCGAGCCGGCAGCGGCATTGGCCGGAACCGCCTGAGCACGAAACCGCATGCACGCTCCGAACGCTCCTGCTCACAAGGGCGCTGCGGTGTGCGGGCGACCCGTCAACCAAGTGCCGACGAAGTCGTCAATATGTACGGACAACCTCGTGAGCCAGTGCGGCAACCGTCAACCAGCAAGGGAGTGAGGCCGTGAAGATCAAGCGCATCGAGCACGTCGGTGTGGTCGTTCGCGACGTGGAGGCGAGCCGGCGCCTGTGGGAGGAATGCTTCGGCATCAAGCTGGACGCGGTAGAGGAAAACGCCATTCGGCGGCTTGCGCTCTATCCAGTCGGCGAATCGATGGTCGAGCTGATTGCGGGCACCACCGCCGACAGCCGCCATGCGAAGATGGTCGCGGAAGGCAAGGGCGGGCTCAATCATATCTGCTTCGAAGTCGAGGACATCGATGCGGCGCTGGCCGAATTGAAGGTCAAGGGCATCCCGCTCATCGACGAGGTGCCGCGCATCGGCCACGCCGGCTGCCGCATCGCGTTCATCGATCCTAAAGCGACCGAGAACTGCCTGATCGAGTTGGCAGAGCTGCCCGCCGGCGGCGCGCACGCCTGAGCGCCAGCGGGACGGGACAATCGCGCGACCAGTTGTCGGCCGAGCCGGCGTCCTCAGCGGCCCCGCGCGCGCTTTCCGAGCAGAACCTGGTAGCGTTCCGGGTCGAAACCCAGCAGCAACCCCTGGTCCGTCTCGATCACCGGACGCTTGATCACGCTGGGCGCTTCCAGCATGAGCGCAGCCGCGCGCGTCGCGTCGAGCCCCTGCTGCTTCGAGGGTGGGAGCTGCCGGAACGTGTTGCCCTTCGTGTTGACGAGATCCTCCCAGCGCGCCTGCTCGAGCCAGGCTTGCACCTTGTCCGCCGGGACGCCGCTTTTCTTGTAGTCGTGAAAGCGGTATTCGATGCTGTTGCCTTCGAGCCACGCGAAGGCCTTCTTCATCGTCGTTCAGTTGCGGATGCCGTAGACGGTGATCATGATCGATTCGCAGTCGATGGGATGACGCCCAGTTTACCTCCTGCGACTGCCGAGTTGCAGCTCGCGCGCGAGTCTGCATTGCCGTGCTAGTGCGAAGCCACCATAATCGGCTGCGGCCGAGGCGATGCGCGTCTCGCGAGCCGTCCCGACCGAAGGAGCATGGATGAAGCTGTGGTACCAGAGCCTCGCGCGCGAAACCGAGGCGACGCCCTACGGCGCGATTCTGAAGCGCGTCATCGACCAATGCGCCGACCCGGGCACCCAAGTGCACCTGCAGGGCATCCACGAATCGGCCGGAATCGGCGTGCACTACCGCTTCCTCGAGTACCACGACACGCGCGAAGTCATCTACAACGCCATGCGCGCCCAGCGCGAAGGGTTCGACGCATTCCTCATCGGCAACGCCAGCGATTCGGGGATATTGGCCGCGCGCGAGGTCGTCGCCATTCCGGTTCTGGCGCTCACCGAAACCTCGCTGCTCGTCTCGTGCATGATGGGCGCGACGGTGGGGCTCATCACGGTGAGCGACAAGTGGACGCCGCGAATCATGGAAAACGTGCGCCGGTTGGGTATGGAAGCACGCGTGGTCGGCGCGGAAGGCCTCAATACCTCGCCGCTCGAGCTGAAGAAGGCAATGGTCGACGATCGGTTGCGCGGCAAGGTCGTCGACGACTTCATGACCTCGGCGCGGCGGCTGCTGGCGAAGGGCGCCGACGTCATCATTCCGGCCGGCGGTGATGTCATCGTGTTCCTCGCCGAGGCGGGCACCTACGAGATCGACCGTGCTCCGATCGTCAACGGCATCGTCGAGCTGGTGAAAATGGGTGAGCTCGCCGTGCGGCTGCACAAGTACACGGGGCGCTTCACCAGCAAGCGCTTCGGTTTCGCGGCCCCGAGCGGGGACTACCTGCAGCGCATCCGCGACTTCTACGGCCCCGATGCCTACCCCGGCGCATAGCGTCGCGTCATCGGACGAGACGATGCACGCACGCCGGCTGCTCGAATTCGCGCACGAGCTGGCACAGCGCCCGCTGCCGCCCGCGGCTGCGGCGCAGGCCAAACGCTGCCTCCTCGACAACCTCGGTTGCGGCTTGTTCGGCGCAAGCCAGCCGTGGTCGCGCATCATGCGCGAGGAGATCGCAGCCGATGCCGCCTCGGGCGAGTGCACCGTGTTTGGCGGCGAGCGCACGACGGCCGCCGTGGCGGCTGCGCTCGCCAACGGTACGGCCATTCACGGCTTCGAGCTGGACGATCTCGTCCCTGCGGCCATCGTGCATCCCGGTACCGTGATCGTGCCCGCAGTGCTCGCGACGGCGGAGGCGGCGCGCGCCAGCGGAGAACGCATGCTGGCGGCTATCGTGGCCGGCTACGAGGCAAC
>JBOIEI010000247.1:0-1634 GCA_050741055.1 Burkholderiales bacterium
CAGGACGACCTCGTAGCGGCCATAGGGTGCGGGCGGCATGCCGAGCTGGGCGTGTGCCGGTGCGCGCACCATCACCGCCGCCGGGCCGAAACCCGGCGGCATGAGATGCAGGAAGGAACCGCTTTCCGTCTGTGGCAGCGGCTGCCACTCCTGTTCGGATGCCAGCGCGGCGAACAAGCGGCCGCGCAGGTTGATGCGACGGCGCGCATCGAGGTTCACCATCGAAATGATGCCGCCGGCCTTGGGATGCAGCACGAGCATGTCGTGGCCCCCGGACACGGCGAACGGCCCATAGGGCACGTTGTGATCGGTGTAGTGAATGGCGAGCGCTTCCAGGTGTTTCACGCCGCGCGGAAAATCCATCGCTCCGTGGAGCAGCAGCTGGAATTGCGCGGTCAGGTGCATGTGGGCGTACACGGAAGGGCAGTCGTCGAAGCGGAACCGGAGCGCTTCCGGTCCGCCATCGTCACCGGGGAGCAGAACCTGGCAGGCGAAGGCGATGCCTTCGCTTTCGCCGCGCTTCCAGGGCGCCTTGGCGGCATCGACGACGTAGCACGTTGGCATGGCGCGCCGGCGGCGAAATGGCAGCGCTTTCAGCGTACCGCCGAAGCCGGCGGCTCGAAGCGGACGGCAATGGCGGCCGAGGCGATGACGATCTCGTCGTGAGCGCCTTCCTGCGGCACGTCGAGCCCGCCCTTCACCACCTTGACGCTGACTTGTCCGCGCGGAAGAGACTTCTTCACCGCTTCGCGGTCGACCTTGTCCGGCTGCTGGACGCCGATCGTGACCTCCACCTGGATCGCGTTCCGATCCAGTCCGAGCGAGCCGACGAAGGCGAGCGACGAGTGGTGCAGGGCATCCTGCACGGCGCGCAGCGCCGCCGTAGTGTAGTTGCTGCCGTGCAGGTCGTTGCCGGTGCCGAGCTCGAGGATTGCGCGCTTGAGTGCCATGACGGTCTGCTCCTCAAATATCCAGCCGGACGATGGCGGCCGCACTGGCGATCACGGTGGAGCCGGTGCCTGCGTCGTTGGGGATCTCCAGGCCGCCTTCGACCACGTGCACGGTGCCGGTGCCGTGCGGCAGGACGGCCAGGATCTGTTCCTTGTCGACCTGCTCGGGCTTCGGCACGCCGATGTGAATTTCCACCTGCATCGAGTCGGTCGGCTTGCCGAGCGCATCCGCGATGCCGAGCGAGTTGTGCCACAGCGCATCGCGCAGTGCCCGCACCGCCGCCTTGGTGTAGTCGGCGCCGCGGATGTCGGTGCCCATGCCGATCTCGATCGCCACGCGTTTCATTGTCATCGCCGTCGCCCCGTCACCGTTGCCTGATTCGGCTGTTCCTGCCCGATTTCCTACCCGTATCATGCCACAGGGTTCGCGCGAGCACAGCGCTAGCTTCAGCCGGTTTTTTTGCCTGAGGCAACAGGCGCCGCGTTCGCCCGGCAGCGCCGACTGCCGGGGTGGCTGGGCTAAACTCGGTAGTCGATGCAAACCGAGCTTCTCACCGCGACGCTGCCGTTGCTCGAGGGTAAGCGCCGGCAGCACCGCATCGCGCCGGTGAAAGAGCTGCGCTATTCGATTGCGTTTGGAATGGTCAGGCGCGCTCGTGGTTAAGCTCGAGCGCGGCTTCTACG